>CALVKV010000066.1 GCA_944333305.1 uncultured Bacilli bacterium | reverse complement strand
GTACACTGTTATCAATACTTGCTAATTTAGAGACAAAAAGTAGTGGTGATATAAAGTTTTCTAAAGATGATATAAAGTTAGGTTATATGCTTCAAAAAGATAGTTTATTTCCTTGGCTTAATATCTTAGATAACTGTCTTTTGGGTCTTAAATTAAAAGGTAAAGTAAGTATGGAAGATAAAGCTTATGTCTTAAAGCTTCTTGATACTTATGGATTAAGTGAGTTTATTGATAAGTTTCCTAGAAGTTTATCTGGTGGTATGAGACAAAGAGTTGGTTGAATGTTGTTAAGACACAAAAATAACCTAGTAAAAATTAATTACTAAGTTATTTATATTCTTCAAATATATCTATATCTCTATTACCAAACTCCCTTGTATATTCATCTTTACAATTTTCTTTATACCAAGATACTTTATAATAAATCTTTTCTTTTACTTTATCTATATTGATATTAGAATTCTTTTCTATAGCAAGTAAAATAGGTATAATATCATTACCACAGATACAGATATCATAATTAATAATGTGTTCTCTTCCATATGATGTTTTTTCTTTCTTTAGTTTTCCTTTATACGATATATATAAATAATCATCTTTAAATATATGATTTTCTAAAAAATATGTATAGTCTATATCAACAACTCCACTTGTTTTTAGATATCCAGTCATATATCGGATAGTGCCACTCCTAAATTCAATATAATCATTTGGAAGATCTTCTTTTTTTATTTTTGTCTTATACATTGCCTTAGAATATAAATATTCATTGTTAGTATCAACACTTCTTATACAACCTTTACCAAATTTCCCTTTGGTATAAAGGAATGAATTTAATCTTTTCATATTTGTTACCTCCTCATTTGATACAACAGTATCACTTGAGTAACTTGGTGTCAAGTATTTTTGTTTTACTCATAACAAAAAAAAGAAATAGACTAAAATCTACTTCTATGTTTTATTCTTTTCACTCTACCATGTGTATTACTAGCTGTATCAGCATTTCCTTGATTCAAAAATGCAGGATTTACTTTATACATATCTAATTCTACTTTGTCTGAATGTTCCATTTTTCTTTTTATATCTTTATCATATTCTGCCATATTATGATTAATATTTTCTAATATTAAATTAAGTTCTTCCTGTGTAAGTTTTCCCATAATGTACCTCCTATGCCTATTAGTTTAACATATAATTTATAATTTTCAATTACAAATTCATTTTATTAAGTCTTAATGAATTTATAACTACAGTTAAACTACTTATAGTCATGGCAATACTTGCAAACATAGGACTCATACTTATTCCGTAGTTTTCTAATAGTCCAATTGCGATAGGTATCATAAGTAAATTATAGAAGAAAGCCCAGAATAAGTTTTCTTTAATGATGAGATAGGCTTTTTTACTTATTTTAATAAGGTCTAAAATATTAGAAATATCGTTATTCATAAGGATTACATCAGCTGAATCCATAGCAACATCTGTTCCATCATTAACACTTATTCCAATAGTTGCATTTACTAAAGCAGGTGCATCATTTATACCATCTCCTACCATTATTACTTTTTTACCTTTGTTAGTAAGGTCTTTAATAACAGAGGCTTTTTTCTTTGGTAAGACATTAGATATTACTTTAGTTATACCTAACTCTTCTGCAATTAATCCAGCAGTTACTTCATTATCTCCTGTTAACATAATTACTTCTATATTATTATCTTTAAATTTAGTTATAACATCTTTTATATTAGATCTAACTATATCTTTTACACCTATTAGACCAATAACAATACCTTCTTCTATTACATATATAATGCTACAGCCATTATTTATTAAATTATTATAGTCTTCTTTATGATTATCTTTTATTTTTAAATCTTTTAATAAAGTGTTATTTCCTAAATAATAAACTTTGTTATTAATACTTGCTTTTATTCCTTTACCGTTTATTGTTTTAAAATCAGTTACAACTAACTTCTTTTTAACTTTAAAGGCAGTACTTATAGGATGAGAAGAACTCTTTTCTATATTAGATACAATATTAATTAAATCATTATCTTTATAGTTAGAATAATTATATGTCTTATAGATATTTAAAGTTCCGTTTGTAAGAGTTCCTGTTTTATCAAAGACAATAGTATCAATATCTTTCACTTTCTCTAAGACTTCACTATTTCTTAAGAATAAGCCTTTTTTAGCACAAAGTCCATTACTTACAACTACAACAAGTGGTACGGCAAGACCTAAGGCACAAGGACAAGCGACTACTAAGACTGTTACCATATGAATTAGTGATTCTTCTAAAGGTAGTCCTATAAGTAGTTGGATTATAAATGTTAGAAAAGCGATTAATAAGATAACTGGAACAAAGATGCCACTTACTTTGTCGGCAAGACGTTGTATTTTAGTTTTGGTATTAGTGGATTCTACTACTAGTTTAACTATTTCTGAGATGGTAGAGTCTTTTCCTATTTTCTTTGCAGTATATTCAATAAGTCCGTCATAACTAATAGATCCGGCGATGACATTTGAACCTTTTTCTTTTAGGACTGGGGCACTTTCTCCTGTGATGAAACTTTCATTAACATAGGTTTTACCTTTAGTAACAGTACCATCAACTGCTATTTTCTCACCAGCTTTACAAATTAGAGTATCTCCTACTTCTACTTCATCGATAGTTACTTTTAACTCTTTATCATTCTTTTTTATAGTGGCATAAGTAGGAGTTATTTGGACTAGCTTTCTAATAGCGTCTTTAGTTTTATCTTTACTAGAGTCTTCTAATAATCTACCTAGTTTAATAAAGTAAATTACCATACAAGTAGATTCAAAATATAGATTATGTAGATAAGCATTATTTCCTTTTAATATATTTATATAACTATAAAGACTATAGAGAAAACTAAAGATAACACTAAACATTACTAAAGTATCCATATTAGGCATTCTATGAAGTAAATTCTTTATACCACTTTTTATAATGTCTAGTCCATAGATTAAATATACTAAAGTAATTATCAACAGAGTTGTGGATAAAATAAGAGGATGATTATGGTTAAGATATGGGATACTTGGTAAGTTTAACATATCTCCCATAGATATATACATAATAAAGATAATAAGTAATCCTAGGATTATTAGTTTTATCTTATCAGTATTGTTAGTAACTTTATCTTCTATTCCTTTGAACTCTCCTAAACTAGCAAAACCTGCTTCTTTAATGAATCTTTCTATATCTTTAACAGTTATATTTTCATAGGTAATAGTAGCGATAGATAATACTAAATTAACAGTTGCACTAGTAATCCCTTCTTGTTTATTAAGATATTTTTCTAGTCCTGATGAACAGGCACTACAAGTCATTCCACCTATTTTTAAAACTATTTTTTTCATAATTAATCCTCTTTTACTCTTAGTATTCTTAAAGCATTAATGATAGCGATAACTGAGACACCAACATCGGCAAAGACTGCACACCACAGTGTTGTTGCTCCTAGGGTGCTTAGTAATAATACAAGTATTTTAACTGTGATAGCGAATACAATATTCTCTTTTACTATTTGCATTGTCTTTTTACTTATTTTAATAGCATTTGCAAGTTTAGATGGTTCATCTGTCATAATTACGATATCTGCTACTTCTATCGCAGCATCACTACCAAGTCCTCCCATCGCTACTCCTATATCTGATAAGGCAAGAACAGGAGCATCATTAATACCATCTCCTATAAAGACTAGTTTGCCATCTATACTTTTTTCTTGCATTAAAGACTCTACTTTTTTAACTTTATCTTGAGGAAGTAGTTCAGCATAATACTTATCTAGTTTTAATTCTTTTGAGACATTTTTACTAATTTCTTCTCTATCTCCTGTTAACATTACTATTTTCTTAACATTATTTCTTCTAAATTCTTTAACTGCTTTATAAGCATCATCTTTAATTTTATCAGAGATAATGATAGAACCTGCATATTTCTTATCAATAGCGATATAAATAACAGTTCCAATATCATTACTCTTAATGTAGTCAATATTATATTCTTCCATTAACTTTTCATTACCTACTAGAACTTCTTTAGAATCCACTTTTGCAATAACTCCTTTACCTTTAAGTTCTTTAGTTTTTGTAACTATTTTTTCATTAATATCTTTACCATAAGCTTCTTTAATAGATAAGGCGATTGGGTGATTAGAATAGTTCTCTGCATAACTTGTATATTTTAGTAAATCTTCCTTTGAGTAATCTATAGCATTAACTTTTTGGACTTTGAATATTCCTTCTGTTAGAGTTCCTGTCTTATCACAAACAACTATTTCAGTGTTGGCAAGGGCTTCTAGATAGTTACTCCCCTTTACTAAAACACCTATTTTAGATGAAGCACCAATTCCTCCAAAGAAACTTAGAGGTATTGATATTACTAAGGCACAAGGGCAAGAGACTACTAAGAATGATAAGGCTCTATATATCCAAGTTTTAAAGTTAGTATCTAATATTAAAGGTGGAACAAAGGCAAGAATAATAGCGATTATTACAACTATAGGAGTGTAGTATTTAGCAAATTTACTGATAAAGTTTTCTGATTTAGATTTTCTACTACTAGCATTTTCTACTAAGTCTAAGATTTTACTAACAGTAGATTCTCCAAACTCTTTAGTTACTTTAACTTTTAGTATTCCTTCATTATTAATACATCCACTTAAGACTTCATCAGTCTCAGTTACACTTTTTGGCATAGATTCTCCTGTTAGAGCAAGAGTATTAAGAAGAGAGTTACCTTCTACTACTATACCATCTAAAGGTATTTTTTCTCCTGGTTTTATTAAGATAATATCACCAATTTTAACTTTATTTGGATCTACTCTTTCTGTCTTGTTATTTTGATAAAGATTAGCATAATCTGGTCTTATATCCATTAATTCTGAAACTGATTTTCTTGATTTATCAACAGCATAACTTTGAAATAGTTCACCTACTTGATAGAAAAGCATAACTGCAACTGCTTCAGGAAACTCTCCTATAAAAAAGGCTCCTATAGTTGCAATAGTCATTAAAAAGTTTTCATCAAAGACTTTTCCTCTTGTGATGTTTCTTAAAGCTTTTAAGATGATGTCATAACCTATTATTATGTATGATGTAATAAATAGAATGTTATTAATAATGGTATTATCTAGTTTTAGAGTAAATGCTAGTATTAGTAAGATAAAAGATATTATAATTCTAATTAGTTTCTTCTTCATCTTTTTTGTCATTATTAAACCTCCTCAATACTTACATCTGGTTCTTCTCTTCTTATTACTTTCTTAATTTGTTTTAGGGCATTATTTAAGTTATCTTCACTACAACTAAATGAGAGTCTTTCTGTCATAAAACTAATAGAGACATTTTCTATTAAGTCAATCTTTCTTAAAGACTCTTCTAAAAGATTAGCGCAGTTAGCACAGTCTAATCCTTCTATTTTAAATTTATAATCTTTCATATTCTTTCCTTCTTTCTATCCTTTATGATTAATATGTTCTAGTCCTATTTCAAATAATTTAACAATATGGTCATCATCTAGAGTGTAATATACTTCTTTACCACTTCTTCTACATTTAACTATTCCACTTCTTCTAAGGGTTGCTAATTGATGAGAAACACTTGATTTAGTCATATTTAAAACATTTGCTAAGTCACAGACACACATTTCATCTTGATCTAGTGCAAAAAGTATTCTACATCTTGTTGTATCACCTATTAGTTTAAATAAATCTGCTAGATGATTAAAAGTATTTTCTGAAGGCATTTTATTTAATACCTTATCTACTGCTTCCTTATGGATAATATTACAATCACAAGAAAATTCATTTTTAGACATATTATCACATCCTATTAATATTATATGTTTACGGTTGAATATTTACTCAACTAATTATATTATAGTTGAATAGTTATTCAATTGTCAAGAAATAATTTATATTGTAAAACAAATAAATTAGTGATATTGTATATATAAATTTTTATTATAAATTAAATAGAGTAATAAAATCAGAACTTAAGGCGATTATAATAAGAATATAGAAATATAGGAGTGTGGAACGTATGGCAAGAGGAGCGAATAGTATATATGAATATTTTAATAAATATAGTAAAGAAGAAATTAATGAAGTTATTTCTAAACTCTCAAATTATGAAAAAGAATTATTATATTTTAGATATGGAAACGATTTAGAAAATCCTATTAAAAATGATAAGTTAGATAAAGACAAACTATCTAGATTTCAAGGATGGGTTTTGCCAAAAATGAAAAGTATGTTATCAAGTTTAAGAAAGAAAGAAAATGTTCAAGATACAGAAGATGATATGTCTTTAGAGCATAGTAATAATAATGTTGATGAAAAATCACAGGCTTTATCTGTAGAAGAGGATTTAACTAAAGATGATTATATAAAAATACAAGATATTATGAAAAGTTTAAAGTTTGGTGATATGCTTAACACTTTATCAGTTAAAGATGCTATTATTATTTGTTTAAGACTGGGCTATGTTGATAATAAATTTTTTTCTACAAAATCAATTGCAGATTTTTTAGGTGTCGAAGAAGAAGAAGTTATTGAAACCACTAAAAAAGTACTATTATTATATAAAGAGAGTATTAATAACTTTATTAATAAAGCAGTTGAAGAAATAACTACAGATTATCAATATGTTAAAGATGGTACAAAAGGAGATAGTAAAAATATAAAATGACTATCTCTTTTTATTATTACTATCTATTTCTAATAACTCTTCTACATAACTTCTTTTTGGATTTTTCAACCTATTTAATTTCTCTCTAGTGTTCTTCTTATTTATAAAGTGAAGTCTAGTGAATTCTATTTCTAAATTGTTATCTTTTAGGTATGTTAAATACTCTTTGTAGTATTCTATCAATTCCTTTTTAGTCATTCTTAAATTACCTTTAGCGATAATGAGGTAAGCGTTAGATTTTTCATTTGGTAGACTTATATATTTTATCTCAAAACTTTCTACAATATTTTTATCTTGTAAATTAATATTTACTTCTTCCTTACATTCTCTTATTAGAGCATTTAATATATCTACCCTTTCTTCTTTAATATCAGTATTATCAACATTACCTCCTGGTATTTGTAAACAGTTAGGAACTGAAGTATTACTTGCCATTTCCCCTATTACATAGTAATTATCACTAGTTTCTAATAGGCATCCTACTACTAAGTTATGACAACCATATTCTTTAGGTAATCCTACTCTTTCATCATATAAATGATGAGCATAAGATGTTCTTTTACAAGTAATCTCTATTAAATTATTTACTTCTTTATACCCACTTACACAAATTAACTCGCCATTAAAAAGACTAGAATTTTCTTTTTTACTTTGAATCCAAAAATTATTTATTTTTTCTTTTATGTCTTTTGGTAGTTCTAGTATTTCATCTTTGAACTTTATTTTTATAGTTATTCCTTCAATATTTTTTAACATATTAATATCACCGCCTTATAGATTAATTTTATATTATCATTTAATCATTTGTAATGCAATAATCCATCATTTTCTTACGACATTTCTTGCAAAGCTTTTTAGTAAGTGATACAATTCTTTAAACGGAAGGTGAATTTATGAAGCGATATAAACAAAGTGAAATAGAAGAAGTTGCAACTATTCTTAAAAATGATGGTGTTATTAGTGTTCCTACTGATACTGTTTATGGAATATGTGCTAGAATTAAT
>CALVKV010000065.1 GCA_944333305.1 uncultured Bacilli bacterium | reverse complement strand
AGGAGGAAAAGGTATGAAGACAAAGACTTTTATCTTAAAAGTACTGAAGCTCATTCCTTCTATTTTGATTAGCCTTGCCTTCTTGGTACTAGTCTTAAAAATAGATTAGACACTCTGCATAAGAGTGTCAACTATTCATTAATTATGAGGTGACATTCACTTGCAAAATCGAATGTTCCTCATTTTTTATTGTATGTAAATTTCTTTTTACACATACATCTTATCATATAAGTATCTTTTGTGCAAGAGTGTTTTATACATATTTTTATTTATTAAGATAATTCTCTATTATTTTTGTGGCAATCATTTGGTAAACTTCTGTTGTTGGATATATGTTAGTCGGATTATTTATATAGTCTTTATTTCTCTTAAATAGATTATAAATATCTAAATACTCTATATCATAAGTTTTACATAGAACTTTAGTTTTGGTTATTAAATAAGTATAGAGTCTTTCTGTTGTTAATGTTTCCACTTCTAGAGGATTATAAAATCCTATAAATATTATATCTTCTTTAGCATATTTTCTTAACTCTTTAAAAAGAGAATCCAGCTCGTCTATAGTTTTATCTACTATGGTAGTTATTTCTTTGTTAGATAGATTTTCCACAGATACTGTGGATAAAGTTAAACTTGTTAGGATATCATCCATTCCTACTGATAAAGTTACTAAATCGGCTTCACGGAGACACTTTTTTAAAGATAAAGATTTACCATCTTTTGTTATGGTCCAATTTGTTTCTAATTTACTTTTTAAATCTGCTATTCTAGTGCCACTAGCAGAGAAGTCATTATTATATGTTTTTAAGAGTTTTTTATCTTTTAAATAATTGGCTATATAGTTACTATAACCATAATTTGTATTACCATTAGAGTCTATTCCAACACTTAGAGAATCTCCTATAGATATATAAGTTATTTTATCGGTATGATTAAAGTAATATATTGCATATACTAAAAGACAGATTATTAAAAGACAAAGTATTTTTTTCATTTTTACCTCCAAAAAAGACTAGAGTCATATATTATAATTATATTTCTCTAGTCTATTTTTAATGCTTCTATATGTCTTTTAATTCTAGATTCGCTCCTACTCCTATTAGCTTTTCAACAATATTTTCATAACCTCTTAAAATGTGTTCAACATTAGTTATCTTTGTAGTACCGCTTGCCATTAGACCGGCAATTACTAAAGATGCTCCTGCTCTTAAGTCTGTTGCAACTACATCTGTTCCTGTTAATTTAGTAGGGCCAATAATAGTAGAGGTCTGATTCTTTACTCTTATATCTGCACCCATTTGGTTTAAGTATGGTATATGCATAAAACGGTTTTCATAGATAGTTTCTTCTATTTTGCTTCTACCATTACACATTGTTAGTAGGGGAGTTAATGGCTGTTGTAAGTCTGTTGCAAAACCTGGATATGTTTGCGTTTTAACATTTACTGGCTTATAGGAATCACCACTACTTACAATTATATAATCTGTTCCTATATCAAGGAAAACTCCCATTTCTTCTAATTTACTAGTTAAAGCTTCTATATGTTCAGGAATTATATTAGAGATTTTTAAATTGTTTCCAATGGCAGCGCCAAGAATTACATAGGTTCCTGCTTCTATTCTATCAGGTATAACTTCATGGAAACACTTTCCTAACTTTTCAACTCCTGTTATTTCAATACTACTAGTTCCTGCTCCTCTTATTTTAGCGCCCATGTTATTTAAAAGAGTTGCTACATTAACAATTTCTGGCTCTTTAGCAGCATTATCAATGATTGTTGTTCCTTTGGCTAACACTGCGGCTAGCATGATATTAATAGTTGCACCTACACTAGCAAAGTCTAAATAAATGTTAGCACCTTTTAATTCTTTAGCTTCAACAGTATAAATATTTTCTTTATTAGTTACAGTAGCACCTAAAGCTTCAAAACCTTTAAGATGAAGATTAATAGGCCTAGCACCTATTGAACATCCTCCAGGTAAGGCCATAGTTACTTTTTTATATTTACCAAGCATAGCACCCATAAAATAGTATGATGCTCTTAGTTTCTTAGTGTACATACTAGGTATTTCCTTATTTTCCATGTTAGATGGATTAATAACTAAACTTTCTGTTGCTCTTTTTACATCAACATTTAAAAACTCTAATATTTCACAAAGAGCGGCTGTATCAGTAATATCCGGTACATTACAAACAGTTACTTCTTCACTTGATAGAATTGCTGCCGGTATTAATGCTACAACACTATTTTTAGCCCCACTTATTCTTATTGTTCCAGAAAGAGGATTACCTCCTTTTATCTCAAGCATTTTCATAGTTAATCACAAACCTCTCTTCATTATATTATATTACTTTTTTAGTTTTTGGAACTAATATGATTTGGGTTAAAAACATCTACAAGTTCATTTATTTTATCTTTCATAGCAGTTTCACCACTACCTATTACTTTTCTTGGATCATAAACACTTGGATTATCTTTTATGAAGTCCACTACTGCTTTGTGCCAAGTTACTTGTAATTCTGTATTTATATTTATTTTACTAATTCCACAACTTATAGCTTTTTTTATCATGTCATAGGGAATACCTGTTCCACCATGTAAGACTAGAGGAATAGATAAAGTTTCATCTATTTGTTTCATTCTTTCAAAGTCAAGATTAGGTTCTCCTTTATAAAGTCCATGAACAGAGCCTAAAGCAGGTGCTAGAGCATCTATTCCTGTCTTAGATATTTCTATACAGTCTTCTAAGGTTGCTCTAAAGACATCACCATAGACATTATCTTCAGTACCACCAACGTGTCCTACTTCAGCTTCAACTGATACTCCTTTAGGATGAGCATAATCTACTACTTCTTTAGTTATTTTTTTATTAGTTTCTAAGTCATATTTACTAGCATCTATCATAACACTAGAAAAGCCAGCGTCAATTGCCTCTTTACATGATTCAAAACTACTTCCATGATCTAAGTGTAAACATACAGGAATAGTTATATTTAAATCTTTAATTAGGCCTTCTACCATACATCTAACTGCATAAAAGCCTCCCATATATTTTTTAGCACCTTCGCTAACTCCTAATATTACAGGTAAATTTTCCTCTTGCATTTTTTCTAAAATATATTTAGTCCATTCTAAATTATTAATATTAAAATGAGGAACTGCATATTTATTTTCTTTGGCATCTTTTAACATTTCATTAAAATTTACTAACACTATTATCACCTTCATATATATCATAAGCAATTATGTAGGGTTTGTCAAAAGAAAAAGGATGTGTTTATTTATTATAGATACAATTAATTATATTTTTTACACTTTATAGATAAAATGAAAAGAAGCATTATTTTGCCTCTTTTACAAGTGGGTTTACAGTATGAAATCTTAATGGAAGTATTTCTTTTTTCATAATTTCTTCCATTTCTTCATCTGAAATCATTCTTTTTGCTTTCATAAAACTTCACCCAATTATAGTTTTTACTAAACTTTATTTTTTATTCTAAAAAATAACTAATCGCCAAAAGTAATAATAAGATACTTCCAATAATATTAGCAATTTTACCAAATTTTGAAGTTAAAAGCTTACCAATATTAAGACCCATAAAAGTAAAAATGAAACTGGTAGTAGCAAATATTGTTCCTGCTAAAATAATATTTTCATTATGTGTTCCTAAAGCTATACCAACAGAGAAACTATCTATACTAACACTAAATCCAAAAAGAAAAGCATTTAATAAATTTTTAAAATCTTTTTTCTCTTCATCTAACTCTTTTATATTAAGTAACATTTCTATACTTAAAACAGTAAAGATTATTCCTACTAAAATATCAGGATTACTTATTATATGATGAACAATGAATAGTCCTAATATACTTCCTAAAAGTGGCATTATAAAGTGAAATATTCCTACTGTTATACTTAAAAAGTTTTTAATTTTATTAGATAATAAAGTTGTACCATAGACAATAGATAAAGAAAAGGCATCCATACTTAGTCCTATTGCTAGTATAATTAATTCTAAAATATCCAACGTAATCACCTATCAAATTTTATTCAGATAAGTGGATATTTATTATAGGTATTTATCTATCATCTCTTTAACAAAGGACTTATATTCTACTTCATCAGTATTATTATTCTCTCCTTCCATTAAACATAAAGGAGGAAATAATACGCACCACCAATTTTCACCATTACCACTTCCAAGAGTTACAACTAATGATTCATAATATCCTTCTTCATAAATAACACCTTTATAGTTTTTTTCAGGGAAATAATTAAGCCCATAATTTACTTTATAGCTTGTATTTATTTTATTTGTTAGTAGTGTTCTTTCTACTAAATCTTCAAAATGACTTTGATTTTCTTTTAAAATAGTTCTTGTTTCATCTATAGTAGTACTTTCCTTTAAAAGAGTATCTAAGTCTTCTTCTAAAGCATCTTTAACAATAGTTTTTGTTTCTTGGTCTTCTTTGGTATTTGACTCTGCCACTACTCTAAACCTAATCGCTTCATCAGGTATTACTATTTCATCACTTGCTTTATTTAAATTAGGTATAAATACTAAGATTAAACTTGCTAAGATTAAATATTTTTTCATATAAAAATATCACCCTTTCTACACTTAATTAATGAGTGATATTTTATATTTTTAATCAATATTTTTTTCGACAAAAAGCATTCTATCTTTAGCACTTAAATCTTTTTTGATAGTTACTTTGCTATTAGGAATAGTCTCTTTGATTAATTCTTTTAATTTTTCTCCTTCAAGATATCCTATTTCAAAGGCAATTAAATAATCATCTTTTAGGTATTTATTAATATCTTTTAAAATACTTCTATAACAGTCTAGTCCATCGCTTCCTCCATATAGGGCAATGGCTGGCTCATTATTCTTAACTATCTCTTCTATTTCTTCATCAGTCATAATATATGGGGGATTTGAGACGATAACATCATATTTATCTAGAGGAACATTACTAAACCAGTCACTTTTTATAAAGTTAACATCTAGTCCTAGATTTTTAGCATTAGATTCTGCTACTTTCAAAGCTTCTTCACTAATATCAACTAAAGTTACTAAAGAATTAGGAAAGAAGTGTTTTAAAGTTAGTCCGATGACCCCACTACCACAGCCTAAATCTAAGATTTTCGGATTTGTTATGTTTTTCTTTTCAAGATAGTTTTTAATATTTTCAACTAACTCTTCTGTCTCAAAACGGGGTATTAACACATTTTCATTAACTTTAAACTTTAAGCCATAGAAATTAACATGACCTATTACGTATTGAATAGGTCTATTTTCACTTAAAGCTTTTAAAGATTGTTTATAAAGATTAACCTTATCTTCTTCTACAATTTTATCTAAGATAGTTAATAGTTCTAGAGGATTAACTTCTAAAAGTATTGCAAGTAACATTTTAGCATGAGTGCTACTGGTATATTTTTTTCCTAAGACTATTAATTCTTCAACGGTCATTCTTCTTCTCCTGCTAATTTTCTTCTTTGGTCTTCCATAGTTAAAGCCTCTATTATCTCATCTAAATCTCCATTCATGACTCTATCTAGGTTATTAGTAGTAAAGCCAATTCTATGGTCTGTTACTCTATTTTGCGGATAGTTATATGTTCTTATTTTTTCAGCTCTATCTCCTGTACCGATTTTATTACGACGAGATTCACCTAATTCTTCTTCTTGACGCCTTAATTCTTGTTCATAAAGTCTTGCTTTTAATACTTTCATTGCCTGCTCTTTATTTTGAATTTGACTTCTTTCATTTTGACAAGTAACAACTGTATTAGTTGGTAAGTGAGTGATACGAACAGCACTATCTGTAGTATTTACTCCTTGTCCACCACAACCAGATGAACGATAGATATCTATTCTAAGGTCTTGAGGATTTATTTCAATATTAACATCTTCTGCTTCTGGCATTACAAGTACTGTTGCAGTTGAAGTTTGAATTCTACCATTACTTTCAGTAACAGGTATTCTTTGAACTCTATGAGAACCACTTTCATACTTAAGCTTTGAGTAAGCGCCATTACCTTTAACCATGAATTCTACTTGACTAAAGCCTCCTGCTGTTCCTTCTTCAGCATTGATTAACTCTGTTTTAAAACCTACTTTATCTGCATATTTAGAATACATTCTATAAAGGTCACCTGCAAAGATATTAGCTTCATCTCCTCCAGCTGCTCCTCTTATTTCGACAATAACGTTTTTATTATCGTTAGGGTCTTTTGGTATTAAAAGTATTTCTAAATCATGTTCTAACTTTTCTTTCTTTGCTTCTAAGTCATTTAACTCTTCTTTAGCGATATCTTTTAATTCATCATCTTTTAACATTTCTTTAGTCTCAGGAATAGCTTCAAGTACTTTCTTATATTCACGATAAACTGTAACTGTCTCTTCTAAATCAGACATCTCTTTTGATAATTCTCTTGTTTTATTAATATCTTTTAGAACTTCTTCACTCATTAGTTCTTGTTGTAAGTCCATATATTTCTTTTCAGTAGCTTCAAGACGTTCTATCATTATAACCAGTCCTTTCTTTTTCTTTGTAATTATAGCATAGCTTACCTTTAAATACAATCTTTGTTTTTGTTAATATCTTTAATTAAAAAAACATAGAGAATAATTGGAGTTCACTATATTTTATCTTATTAAACATTAATTCATAAAATTATTTTAATATCTTCTCTTACACAGCCATCATTTAAAATAAATATATTCACAGTATCACTTCTAAATTGATGTTTATTATAATTGATAGTTATCTTTTTTTCAATGCTTTACAACGTCTCTAAATGTATAATTCTCTTATAAAACAAAATTTAGAGCATTTAGTTTAGAACATTTTATATTTATTGTTTGTTTTTAAAAACTCTTACTTTGGTTGATATTTTTTCAGGATCAATTTTTTCTTTAATGTATCTATCAAATTTATCACTTCCTATCATTAGGTACTCGACAGATACGTGTTTTGATTTTGTATATACTGTTATTTTAACTAATGTATCTAAGCTTGTATTTAAATTAACTTTGCGTATCACTTTTGTTATTTCATTAATATTAAAGCTATAGTTCTTACCTATTCCCGGTTTAACGGTTATTGTGTCTTCCTTGACTGTAATTTTAAAACGATAGCTCCAAAATGCCATAACAAGAAATGGAGCAATAAGTATTGCAAAGGTAATAATACAGGCTATGTCAATTCCGTTTACTAGGCAAAATATTATAGGAACCATGCTCAAAATTAAACTACCAATAAGCGTCAATTTATAATGCCACTTTGGTAGATAGACTCTGAAAGTCTTTTTCATAAACTTCAACCTCCTAATAGTTTTTTAATCTTTATACTTAATATACTACCATGTCATTTTATTTATTACAACTAGTTTTGGTACTTGCATTTTTCCTAAATTAATTAATAATAAAAGAGGCAATGTTGATATAGTAATATATAAGATGTGTGGATATAGTCGGTTATGAAACCAGAAATTCGAATTATTGAAACTTGGATGTTGTCGTTTTATCTATAACCATTATCTAGATGAACGTATTAAAGTATATAAAGATAGTATTGATTAACTTAATTATTATGATAATGTTAATAGCTTTAAAAAACTAAAAGAAGAATAAAAATAAAAAAGAACTAAATATTTTTATCTTTAGCTCTCTTCTAATTCATCTTCATCGACTACAACTAAATCTTTTAAATCTTCATTAGCATCATCATAGTCATCATCTTCATCTGTATCACCAGAGTCATAGTTATC
>CALVKV010000064.1 GCA_944333305.1 uncultured Bacilli bacterium | reverse complement strand
TATATTTATATTTAGTGGGACATTTTTACTTATTTTTGAAAATTAAAACGAGACATTTTAACTAATTAATCACAATTTTTTTCAATTTTTTAAATTTAAAATACACTCACCCTATATATAAAATAAAAAACAAATAGTAAAACTATTTTGTCATACTATTTGTTTGTGGATTAGTAGTTGTATTTTGCTGAATACTTACATCACCTGTTTGAGCATTAAATACTAGACTAACATCATTACCTTCAGCCATTTCATTAACAGCTTGTTCTACTGCATCGGCTCCATAAGGTGTATATGTTGCTTCACTCTGTACTAATTCTTGAGTTACAGGGACAACATCTAATTCTTGACTATAATCTTCTGTTTGACTTGGTTCTGTAGTAGGTGTTGTAGTATTAACTTCTTCCTCTGTTACATTATTAAATTCATCTTCAGTTGTAACATAATCACCATCTCCAGCTTCTGCTGTTGCATTAGGATCTGGAAGTGGTGTTGGAGTAACATAATCTACTTCATAATCTTCAGAATCACTTTGGTCTAATGGTAAATCTGTCTCATAACTTAAATCGTCATCTACAGAATCTTCATTACCTGTAAGTTCATCATTGAAATCAACATCATCTTTATCTACATTATCTTTATCTTCAGTTGGGGGAGCAACATCAATCTCTTCGCTATAATCTTCATCTTGACTAGGCTCTTCGCCTTCTCCTATGTTGTTATCTTGCTCTCCTTCAGTAACGTTTTCGTAAGGGTCTTCAGTTTGTTCATCAGATGAACCGCTTCCTCCATTTCCACTATTATTACCTGAATTGTCTAAAGAGACATCAGGATTTTGGAAGATAGGAACATTATCATTTATACTTCCTGGTTCTTTTGTAGCATTGCTTGAACTACCCCCAGAAGTGCCACCGCTTGATGAACTTCCACCATTTGATGATGAACCTGAGCTTGAATGTGAGCTACTATTTGATGAACTGGAGTTACTTGTGCTGGTTGTATTAGTAGTTTTTTTAGTATCATTTTGCTCTTCTTTATCTTCGTTTTTGTCTTTATCATCTGTTGATTCAGTATCTTTATTTTTATTATTATTTGTTTTAGTATCATTGTTTTTATCGTTATTCTTATTATTGTCTTTATCATTCTCGTTATCATCTGTAATAGCAACTTTGCTACCTGTAGCAGTTGGACCACTAAATTTATTAATAGCAAAACTTGTAGCAATAATAGTTACGGCTGCCATACCTATACCGATAAAACCAACTCTAACTTTTGGATTAATTTTGTTCCATTTTTCTTTTACATAATTAAAAGCTTTACTAAAGAAGTTACGAACACGAACAGATAATTTGTCTTCAAAATCATCATCAGTTAAAATTCCATCGTCATCTAGCTCTTCGTCTTCTTCAAAGTCTTCAGCATCATCTGGGTCTAAAAGACTATTATCATAATCATCATCTAAGTCTTCTTCTTCATCTAAATCTTCTGCATCTTCTTCAGATAAATCAAGTTCTTCTTCCTCATCTTTTATATGAAGTGGATTTAAAGGTGAAGATGCGAAGCCAATAATAAAGTCTTGTATAGATATAGGTCTTTCTTTATTTGCTTCTTTAATTTTGTTGAAAACATCTTGAGCCGACGTACAATTCAAATCAAAATGTTTCCCATCTTGAATACTATCTAAATCACTTTTCTTATAGCCATTATCATCTGCATATCTTACAAACATTTTTCTTATTATAGATAAGTCATCAGTAAAATGATAGTGTATATTACCATTTTTATCTTCTTCTACATAACAATATGCTTGTATGTCATTACCATCAATATCTTTTTCGTTAAAACGATATATTCCTACTATTTTATTCATATCCATCACTCCTATCTGGTATTTCCTGTATAAGTATAGCCTTGACTTAATAAGTTTCGATCATTATATGTACTCCATTTTGTATCAGTAGAACCACTACTAATTAATGTTCTTGTTCTATAGCTATAGTAATTAACAGTACCATAAACTGGTCTACCATTACTTGTTCCTACTTGTTCTCTTCTTGAATATAATTGAACTTCTCTTAAACAATTAGCATCAGTAGTACCACATTTAACAGCACTATATCTTTCATTGTTATAATCCCAACTACTCCAAGCGCTCCATCCTGATAAAACTGGATCTGTTACTTTTCTGTATTCATACATCGTTGTTACTTGTGGTGGGTTATTTGATGTTCCTGAATTACTACCACCTACATTGCCACTATTATTACTATTAGATGTACTATTATTAGCATTGCCAGCATTTCCAACATTACCACCGCCATTATTTGTATTATTAGTTGTGGTATCGGTTTGTTCTGTGATGTCTACTTCATCTGTCACTTGCCCTTCTTCAGTTGTTTCTTCGTTTTCTTTACTACTGTCTCTTTTACAAATATCGTGCTCACAGTAGTCATATTCTCCTACTTTAGTAAGTGAATAATCTTCTTTTTCATTACATTTAAGATTTACTCTCAATGTATAATCATCTTCATTTTTAGTTAATCTAATATAACTAGCATTAACATCGCATGAATTACCATCAGCATCAGTAAATGCTTCTAATAGATTAGAATTTATCATTTCTCTTAAAGTTAATTCATTAACTTCTCCAACTTCTGTTGGTAATCTATCTTCTGTATAATAACTATAGGCAGCATTTTCCATTGCTTCTAGATTTTCGCTAAATACTTTATCATAATTAGAATTTACGCTATTACTATTATTACTATTATCTGGTGTAGTAAGTCTTGTAACAATAAAAATAATTAAAATTATAAAAATTATAACTATAATAGCTTTTAATAAAATATCTCTTAATGGAAATCTGCCTCTTGCATTTTCTTCTGTATACATCTAAAATCCCCCTTTTCCTTAAGTTGGCCATATTATACCACAAAACCTAAGGATTGTCAAATTTTAAGCTTACTATTGTACAGCCTGGATTCATAAAATCTAATTTATATTCTAGCACTCTTTTATCTTTTTGCAAATAACTTCTAACTGCATCTTTTAGTACACCTGTTCCAATACCATGAATTATAACTATTTTTTCATATTTTAGTTTATAGCAGTCATCAATGAATTCTTTTACCTTAAAGGTTGCATATTCTCTATCCATACCGTGTAAATCGAGTTTCGGATAGCTAGACAGTATCAATTAAATTACTTCTTTCTAAGACTGCTTCTAAATTTGGAATAGAATAACGTCCACCTACTCTTAAAGTAGATAAGGCTCCTGTTATATTAGAAAGACGACATGTATCCAAAAGGGAATAATTATGAGTTATAAAGTAAGTAAAGGCTCCATGGAATATATCTCCTGCTCCTGTTGTATCAACGGATTTTACTTTAATACTAGGTATTAGCTTATATTCTTCATCTATTTTAGTAAAACAGCCTTTATCTTCTAAGGTTATAACAACAGTATTATGAAAATCATCTGTCAATTTATTGTGAATCTTAATTAAACTTTCCATACTTCCATCATATTCAAGTTTAGTATAGTCTAAAGCAAAGTTTTTAGAACAAACAAGATAATCTACATAAGGGCATAAATTAACTGTTCCGGGTTTAAAACTACCGGCATCAATTATTTTAACAGCTTCTTTATTATTAAGAAGAATCTTTTTACTCATCTCTTCCTCTTCACCATCAACTAGAATGACATCATATTTATTATCATTGGATAAACTACATTTAGGCACTACATCATCTTGACTTGTAAGAATAGTTCTACTAGCATTAGTAGAATTGGCAAGAATAAAGCTAAGCATAGTATCAAAACCTTCTACTAATTCTAAATAGGTTGTATCTACTCCTGCTCTTGTAAATTCTTCTTTTATTTTATTACCATAATAATCATTACCTACTACTCCTTGGAATGATACAGATTGATTCCACAATGCTAATAAATAACCAGCATTACTAGCAGGTCCTCCACCACAGTCTATATGTTTTTTCACTCTTTGTTTAGTATTTTCTATTGGAAACTTATCTAATCTAAAAGTAATATCATAAGAAGCATGTCCAATTGCCAAATATTTCATATTATCACCATTATTATTATAACAGGAATGTATTAAAAAATATAGAAAAATAAGGACGCATAGTGTAAATATCTGTTATAATTAAGGAGAAAGGCTGTGATATAGATGGAAAAAGAAAAGAAAAAATTAACTAAGAAACAAATTCTTACACTTATAATCATTACAATTGTATTAGGAATATTATGTTATTTTATTTCAACAGAAGTAACTAAGTCAATAATTGATCGTAGGACAATGGAAGAAAAGTATCAGAATGAAGATTTTAGCGATTTAACAGAACTTGATACTATAAGTAATCTTACTTTACAGGACTTTATAAATAATTATAATGAAATTAGTGATAAAGATATTAATATAAATGATATTGTTAATAATGTAATTGTCATTGATGATATAGAAATAGAATTTAATCTTAAAGATGATACTAATATAAATATTATAAGTATTAATTTTGATAAAGACAGCGACAAGGTAAAAGAATTAATCAGTAATATGATAATTGCTAATAACGGGGAATTAAATGAAGAAATAACTGACTTAGTATATGATAGAGTTTTTGAAACGCTAGGAAATACAGAAGATGGTAAAAGTGAAACATCAGAGTTTTTCCAATACCAAGGATTAGAATTCAGTTTAAAAGAATATAAAGATAATGATTATAAATATAGTTTTAGAATTGGAAGAATCGTTGAGGAAAATCAAGAAACTGAGGAAAGTTCTAATAAAGAAGAGTGATGAAAACTATCACTCTTTGTTATTGTAATGCTATTTCAAATGGATTTTGTAAACTTCCATCGCCTCCAGTTATTATTACGTTTGATTTTAAATTTAAAGCTGGTTTAATACCAAAATTATAACTAACTTCATATCCATATGCAGCTCCTACACTAATTATAGCCCAAATACCATTATTACTAAATGGAGTAATATAAAAGGCAACAATATTATTACTACTATTATTATATTGACCACCCATCAATTCTCCTAATCTTAACAAACCTATCTTGGCAACAGTGACATCTGAAGTTAAATTACTCATATTTATATCAATATATTTTCCTAATCTATAACTAGCCCCATTTCCTACTGTTCCTAAATACCAAGTAGTATTATCTTCTATCATATTAACTTGTTCTTTTGTTAAATAAGTACTACTATTTAAATATTCTCCATCAAGAAAACTTCCTATTGTATTTGTACTTGAGAATGTTGAGTTACTTCCAAAATTCATTGTTATAAATTTTCCAGAACTTTTTAATGGTTCAGCACTAGTTATTTTTGTTAATCCTTCAGTCTCATGGCTTACTATTCGATATAAGTTATTTTCTCCAGTTCCAAAAGTTATATATTCACCACTGTATCTTGTGTTTAGTAGTGTACCTGATAGATTACTATCATTATCTCCTTCTAATCTATAGGGATTATCTACTGTTCCTTCTCCTGCCACCACCTTTATTTTAGACTTTAAATTTATAGATGGTCTAACTGCAACTGCATTGGTATATCTTTCAGAATAGATAGCTCCTGTATGATAAATATTTCTAATATTAGTAGAATTATATGGAGTTAATGTCCAAGACTGAGTTTTATTATCCAAATAAGAGCCACTTGCGCCACCCATATTATATTCATAAACATTTAAAAGTCCTACTGCATCTTCTACTACTGTTCCGCCTTCTTCTTCACTAGGTGGTTTACTAGTATCTGACATCTGGCTTGCATTCCACTCACTATCCATTTTTATAAAAGACTCCGGACTTCTTAAATTATACAGGAAGCCATCCACTGTTGTATCATTTAACCAAGATTCCATATAACTTCCTGCAAAGGCACTACTATCATTGTCATAGGGAACAGCACTCATGCTCCACTGAGTAACTAATTTAACACTATTATCACTTGTATCTATGCTTACTACTCTCCATAATTTACCAGAGTACCATATATAATTATATGGATTACTCCCCGTTACAAAGGTCTGTTCAGTGTCATTATAGTTTAATCTATTCATTATGTCATCTTCTATTACTTCAGATACTGTTCCTGTTGATATTATATTTCTTAATAAATGTCCATTTTCTGGTAAACTTAAATCATTATAATCTAATCCAACACTTACTCCTAAAGTTATTGTTACACTACTACTTGTGGTATTCGCTACTCTTACTATATAAGTATTACTACTTCCTGTTGTATCTACTTTCTCTAAGTTTATTCCAGTCTCAACTGGTGGGGTATTATAACTCTCTTCTTCTATATATCCTATATCTACTCCATCAGGTAAATCTCCTACATAATAAAAGTTAAATCTTGCTATTCTATTATTAGGGTTATTAAGGATTACTATAAAGTCTTCTCTACTATTAGCAGACACTGTTAATGTATTTGTTTCTTCTTCATTCACTAATAATTTATAAGTTAGATTACCTGTAACTATACTAATTGCATTACTTCTTTCTTTTGTTACTGTAAACATGGCATATGAAAAGTATCCTCCTAACATTAATAGCGTTATTATAATCATTACTATCATATATATTTTACTTAAACTTGTTTCTAATAATATTTTTTTCATCTTTTATTACTCCTTTCATTTAAACACAAAAAAGAATAGAATAATCTCCTACTCTATTCTTTTTACACTATGAAAGAAAGTAATTTTATTACTTAATATACCATTCTGGTATGTTAAGTACCCCCCCCCCAGGTAACATATTGTAAACATATCTTTTTCATACTTTTTACCTTCTTCCTTATCTTATTAATTTAATATTATCATATTAAACAAAGAAAAACAACAACTTAAGTTATTGTTTTACGCGCGTGAAACATATTTTCCGTCTTTAGTACTAACTAAAATATCTTCATCTTGTTTAATAAATAATGGCACTTGAATAGTCATACCTGTTTCAAGTTCTGCATTTTTCATCGCACCACTTGAAGTATTACCTTTAACAGCATCCTCTGTCTTAGTTACTTTCATAACTACTTTATCAGGTAAATTCATACCTAACATCTCACCTTCAAAGAAAGTAATTTCTACTTCTAAGTTTTCTTTTAAGTATTTAGCATCATCACCAATAACACTTTTATCAAGTTCTATTTGTTCGAAATCCGCCATACTCATGAAATAATAAGTATCTCCCATAGCGTAAAGGAATTGCATAGTCTTTTTATCTATATGAGCTGTTTCTACTTTAACACCTGCATTAAATGTTTTCTCAACAATAGAACCTGTTCTTAAGTTCTTCATCTTAGCTTTAACAATAGCAGCTCCTTTACCTGGTTTAACGTGTTGACTTTCAAGGATTGTATAGATTCCTCCCTCAAACTTTATAGTCATACCTGGTTTAAAATCATTTGAATTAACCATTTTACTTACTCCTTTCTTATAGACTTAAAACAGCCATTAAATGACTGTTATATTATTATTTTTTCTCTTTATGAGTTGTGTGCTTACCACAGAATTTACAATATTTACTAATCTCCATTCTTCCTGGAGTATTATTTACATTTTTTTCTTCTCTATAATTTTCATTACCACAAACTGAGCATACAAATGTCTTCTTTTGTCTATGTCCTAATTTCTTTGCCATCGTTATCCCTCCTTTTTTCCTCTAGTAATTTTATCAAAGATTTTTAAATCTAGCAACTATTTATTTAATTCTTTTAATAATTCAATAGTTTTTCTCATCTC
>CALVKV010000063.1 GCA_944333305.1 uncultured Bacilli bacterium | reverse complement strand
AATTAGATAACTTTATAGATTTAGATACTGGCAGGTGGAAAACAATTTAATAAAAAACTACTTGCAATCCCCCTCAAACAGAGCTAACATACACTACAAGGAATCGATTTTTATCTAATATTTTTAAAAGATGACGCTCATCGCCCCAGATGGATAAAAAGTCGAAAGACTTCAAGATAGAAATCGATTCTTATGAGTCGATTTTTTTGTTGTTAGAAAGGAAGGTTCTTCGACATTAAAGGGTGCTGAGTAAATTTTCAGCATTCTTTTTTTGCCGGTCTAAAAAGATTAGTAACAATTAAAATTCTCGCTTTGAAATTATCAAAATTTCTATATCCAAAACCAATGCGTTTTATCAACTTACAAGTATTATTATTTCTTTCCATAATACCATTACTATATGGTTGTTCCATTGAATTTTTTATATATGGGCTAAACTCTTTTAAGGTATTAAGTGAAGTCTGCATATATGTAGAAATTCCACTATACTCTTTGTCTATCATTTCTTTAAAAAGTTTATAATCTTTTCTTTGTAATGCATATAAAAGATTTTGATACAAATCATATGTATTTTTTAATTCTTCATTTTGGCTTAATATATAATCAACTGTATCTGCTTCTGTCATTAAATTTTTAAAACACAGAAACTTCTTCCATTTACTACAGTCAAGTTCTAATCTTGCTTTTAATAATAATTTTCCATATCTTTTCATTTTTCTATAATTAACTTTATCTTTTTTCATTGCTTGCACTCTAGTTTTATTTAGACTTCTACTAATTAGTTGTACGATATGAAACATATCTATAATGATATTTGCATTAGGAAAATTTTCTTGTACTAATTTGATATATGGCTTATACATATCCATAACTACATTTTCTACCTTTAATTTGTTCTCACTTAAATAATAACTAAAGTATTTATTTAAATTTTCTATTGTTCTATCTTCTACTAAATCTAGTGTTTTACCATTTCCTGCATCACACATATTAAATGCCATTGTTTTCTTTTTATATGTGAATTCATCAATACATATATTTATTGGAATATAATTTTTATATAATTTATCTTTATCATATATTTTATTAACTTGTCTCTGAACTGTTTTATCACTTACATTATGAAGCTTTGCAATAAATTTATAAGTAATTGTTTCTTTTGCGAACATTGTTATTGAATGTTTAGTATTATTACTAATTCTACATCTATAGTTAACTTCATCAGTCTGAGAAGTTATTTTATGTTTGCAATTATTACATTTATATAATTGTTTTGTTATTTCTAAATAACTATTTAATCCAGAAATGCTTGGTATTTTTATGGGTTTGAGAGTAACAGTACCATTTTTCTTTATATTATCAACACATCCACATTTGGGACAACAATTAGGATTTTTATCTAAAAATGCTTTTATGACCAACGATCTTTTATTCTTTATATTTCTTTCTTCAATAAAACTTTCTGTAAAATTTAAATTTTTATCTTTCATATTTAGTAATTTTAATATAGATTCTAAAAACATATCTGAAAAGGGAAAAAACTTAGAAAATCTTGCTGCTTATTTATTAAATTGTACAAAAGAATTTAAGGTGACTGGTAAAAGAGAAAAAACGAACAGGGGAGAGCTTGATGTTTGTTGCTGTAATATATCTAATGATTCTGTTCTTTGGAAGTTAGGAGCTTTTATATTTGTTGAGTGTAAGAATTGGAATAGAAAAGTAAATGTAAAAGTAATTAGAGAACTAGGTTATATTATGTTTAATAAAGGTAATTCGACTACTATTTTATTTAGTAGTAATGGAATTACAAAAGATGCTAAGAAGGAAATTAGAAAGTTAGCAGTAAAATCAAAATTTATTATACATATAGATAAAAATAATTTAGAACAATTTCAGAGTGCAGAAGATTTTGTAGATTTTATTAAATATAAATATTTTTCTTTACAAAAGGAAACAGAAAATGATTTAGAGCTGCTAGGATAAGTTTATTTGATTTATGAAAATTGAGTTTCAAATTTTTAGTAAGATGCTATACTATTATTAGAAGGTTGTGAGATTTATGAGGTTATATACAAATGAAATAGTGTTTCGTGGTCATCCTGATAAAGTATGTGATCAAATAAGTGATGCTTTACTTGATGCTTACTTAAAAGAAGATAAAAATTCTAGATGTGGTATAGAAGTAATGGGTGGTAAAGGTAAAATATTTATTACAGGAGAAGTTACTAGTAAAGTTTCTATTGATGTAGAAAGTATTGTTAAAAGAGTCTTAGCTAGTGTTGGCTATGATACTAACTATGAAATTATTAATAATTTGGGGTGCCAAAGTCCTGATATTGCTATGGGTACTAATGATGAAGTAGGAGGAGCAGGGGATCAAGGTATGATGTTTGGTTATGCTGTTAATGATACTAAAGAATTACTTCCTACTGCAATGGTAATACTTCAAAGGCTTAGTAAGTGGTATGATAAAGAAAGACTAAATTGTTCATATTTAAGAAGCGATGGCAAAGCAGAGATAACTGGTTATTATGATGATGAGATGAAGTTAAAGAAAATAAAATATTTTACTATCTCTTATCAGAATGATGAAGAGCATCGCGATTATACAGATAACTTAATAAAAGAGGCATGTATAAATATATGTAAAGATTATGATATAGAAATAGAAGAGTTTTTGATTAATCCAACTGGTAGATTTGAAATAGGTGGTTTTGAAGGAGACTCTGGTCTTACAGGAAGAAAGATAGTAGTTGATTCTTATCAGTCATTTTGTAAAGTAGGTGGAGGTGCTTTTTCTGGAAAAGATTCTACTAAAGTAGATAGAAGTGCTGCTTATAAAGCAAGAGAAATCGCTAAAACTTATCTAAAGAAACTTAATTTATCTTGGTGTGAAGTTGTTATTAGTTATGCTATTGGTATAGATAGACCTTTATCAATATATATAGATAGTGATAAAGGTTATATTGAACCAGATGAATCTTTATATTTTGAGTGTACACCTAAAAATATTATAAAAGACTTAGATTTATTAAATATATGTTATGAAGAAAAAGCTAGATTTGGACATTTCCAAGACTAGTTTTTCTTTTTATACAAAATGGTAAAAACTGGAAAAATATAAAATATTTTGACTTTGGCTCATTCTTTACTTTTAACTGTAATAGTGCTAGAATAACAAAACGTGAAGGGGGGATATTATGTCTAGCTTAGAAGAAGATTTAAAGAAAGCTAAAGAATTGATAGAGAATAATGGTTACTACAGAAATGAGAAAGAGCTCTTTAATATGATTTATCCTTTTACTACAGAAAATATTAATGGAATGTTTAGTCATTTTAGTTTTAAAGATAAAGATTGTCTTAGTGTTTTGGGTTCATCTGATCAAGTTTTTGATATGTATTTAAGGGGAGCAAGAAGTGTTACTACTTTTGATATTAACCCTTTAACGGAATATCTATTTCATCTTAAAAAAGCAGCACTTGATGCTAATCTAACTAAAGAAGAATATTTAGATTATTTTTGTTATCGCGGTACCGATAATTATGCTATATTTCAAAATCGTTTAATAAAGCCTTTTGATATAAGAATATTTGATAAAATTGCACCTAATTTAAAAGGCAATAGTTACAAGTTTTGGATTAACCTATATAATAAGTATAGTTTTTCTACTATTAGAAAATCTGCTAGATTATTTACTAGTAATGAATACTTTAGAGATACTTTAGAACATACAGTAGCATATTTAGATGATGATAACTTTGAAAAACTTAAAGAAGTGTCTAAAAATATTAAAATAACTTTTATAAATAAGGATATTAAAGAACTGGTATTGGAAAAAAAATATGATTTAATGTATTTTTCTAATATAATTCAGTATGCTTCTTCTATGTTTTTAAAAAATACAATTTGTGAGACTGCTTATTTACAAAGAAAATTACCACTAGAAGCCTTTAAAAATTATATAATGTCATTTAAAGATAATCTTAATGCGAATGGAATAATTATTATAGGTTATATTTATACAATACTTGATGAGTACTATTCCAATGGTATATTTAATAAAGCGATAAGAGATGAGGTATTTCCTTTAGATAAATTTAACTATTATTATTTTAATTCTATTGATTATTATGAAAAACCATATACTAATTTAGATTCAAAGAAAGAAAAAGATGCTTGTTTAGTTTATAAGAAAACTATTTAGCATCTTTTTATATTTTAGGAAATATTTTGAAAATAATAATAGATGTTATTTATTAATATAAAAGGAGATTATTAAATGTAACATCTAAATAGAACACGTTTGCATTTATTTGCTTTAATGATATAATAGGAACAATCAAGGGGAGATATTATGTCAAGTTTAGAAGAAGATATAAAGAAAGCTAAATATTTGATAGAAAATCATACATTTTATAGAAATGATGATGATATTTTTGACATGGTTTATCCATTTACCAATGAAAATATAAAAGAAATGTTTGATTGCTTTGATTTTAAAGATAAAGATTGTCTTAGTGTTTTGGGTTCATCTGATCAAGTTTTTGATATGTATTTAAGGGGAGCAAGAAGTGTTACTGCTTTTGATATTAATCCTTTAACTAAATATTTATTTTATTTGAAAAGAGCAGCCTTGAGAGCTGATTTAACTAAAGATGAGTATATATCGTTCTTTTGTCATAGTAGAAATTATAATAAGTCGAAAGAAAGTTTCAATGAAGAAATATTTGCAAGAATTGCTCCTTTTTTAAAAGGAAATAGTTATAAGTTTTGGATGGAGTTGTATAACCGATATGATGGCTATAAAATTAGAGAAAGTGATTGCCTTTTTAACTCTGATGAATATAAGAGTTCTACATTAGAAAATACAGTTTATTATTTAAGCGATAAAGGTTTTGAAAATATTAAAGAAATATCATTATCTATAAAAATAACATTTGTAAATAAAAATATTAAAGATTTAATATTAAGTAAAAATTATGATTTAATGTATTTTTCTAATCTTATTCAATATGCTAGTAATATATTTTATCAACAAAGCCTATATGAAACTAGATTTGAAGAAGAAAGAAGTGCTCTACAGGATTTTAGAAATTTTATAATGAAATATAAAAATAATTTAAATGATGATGGAATAATAATTATTGGTTACATATATTCAATTCTTGAAGAGTGTGAAAAAACTGCAATTTTTAATAAGAAAATACGTGATGAAATATTTCCTGATAATATATATAGTTATGAAATTTTTAAGTCTACTAGTTATTTAGAAGATGATTACTTAAGTAGACTTAAAACATATGAAAAAGATGCTTGTTTAGTTTATAAGAAAGCTAGTTAGCATCTTTTTTTATTTTATAAAATCTTATATAATATATATGGGAAGTGACAAGATGAAATACGTAATGATAGAAGTAGCATTTAATAATGAAGAAGAAGTTAATTTAACAAAAGAAAAACTTTTAAAGGAAAAGTTAGTTGCAAGTTTACAAGTAATAGTTAGTGATAGTGCTTGGAATTATAAAGGAGAACTTGAAAGTGATAAAGAGTATTTAGTCTTTATGAAGACGAAAGATTCTTTAATTAATGAAGTTTATAAAGTAATTAAAGAAATTCATAGTTATAATGTACCTGAGTTTGCCGTTTTTCCTTTAACTAGTCCAAGTAATGATTATTTAAATTGGATAGAAGAAGAAACTGAGTAATTTTCTCTTGACTTAGAGTTAAGTCTAAGTAGTAGAATTATCTTGTAAGAGGAAAGGTGATGTTTATGAAGAAAGCGATTGTTTATTATTCATATTCTAATCATACTAAAAGAATTGTTGATATGATTAAAGAGAAAATAGATGCAGATGTTTTTGAAATTAAACCCAAGGAGCCTTATTCTACTGACTATGATGAGGTAGTAGATTTAGGACAAGAAGAAGTTAATAGAAATTATTTAAGAGAAATAGAAGTTATTAATATCAACTTAAATAACTATGATACTGTTATTTTAGCAACTCCTGTTTGGTGGTATACTTTTGCACCTGTCGTTCATACATTCTTAGAAAAGTATGATTTAAAGAATAAGAGAGTAATGCCAATAATTACTAATGGTGGTTGGTTAGGTCATACTGTAGAAGATATAAAGAAATATGCACCTAATGTTATTAATGAATTAATTTTAAAATTTGATGGGGATAAGTTAGTAACTGATAGTAGTGCTATAGATAAATTTATAGAGGAGGCTAATAAGTAATGGAAATAGAGAAAATCGTTAATAATTTTATAAACAATGATATTAAAAGTAACCTTGATGAGAGAAGTAAATACTTAACTTTATTACCTGCTTTAATATCTACTAATAGTAAAGAAATCTTTAAAGATAAGTTAAGTGAAGCGGTAAATCAGGTAGATAAAGAGTCATTAAAGGAAGCAGTATATCAGACTGTTCCATATCTAGGGTATGGTAAGGTTTATCCATTTCTTGTAATAACAGAAGAAGTCTTAGGTAAAACAGATGAGGCTTCTACTACAACTAATGATAATAGATATTCTAAAGGATTAGAAACACAGTATAATCTTTTTGGTAAAGAAAATATAGATAAATCAAGAAATAATGAAAGTGAAGATTTTAAATTTATTTGGGATTATCTAGCAAGTTATTGTTTTGGAGATTTTTATACTAGAAAATATTTAAGTAATAAAGAAAGAGAATTAATTACTTTTGCAACTCTAGCATCATTCCAAGATGTAACACCTCAACTTTCATCTCATATAAATGCTAATTTAGCATTAGGAAATAGTAAAGAGTTGTTAGTTGAAGTAGTAAAGAATTTAGTTCCATATCTAGGCTTTCCTAGAAGTTTAAATACTATTAGCTTAATTAAGAATATAACAAAGAAAGGATAAGATAAATAATGAGTGAAATTAAAAAAGGAGGAGACTTTGGTTTAGGAGAAGAGAATACTGCTTTTGCAAAATACTTTATTGGTAAAAGTTATTTAAATCCTTTAACTGATCCTAATAAAACAAGTCTATTTATTGCAAATGTTACATTTGAACCTGCTTGTCGTAATAATTGGCATATTCATCATGCTAAGAGTGGTGGAGGACAAATTCTTATTTGTGTTGATGGAGAAGGTTGGTACTAAGAAGAAGGAAAAGAGGCAGTTAGTCTAAAACCTGGTATGGTTATCACTATTCCTGCTAATGTAAAACATTGGCATGGGGCAAAGAAAGATTCTTGGTTTAGTCATTTAGCTATAGAAGTGCCAGGTGAAGAAACATCAAATGAATGGTGTGAAGAAGTTACAGATGAAGAATATGAAAAGTTAGGAGAATAAACAATGGAACAAGTGAGAATTTTATGCTATGGTGATTCCAATACCTGGGGATACATTTCTTTTAGTAATCATCTAAGATATGGCAATGATAAAAGATGGCCTAAAGTTTTAGCAAATCTTTTAGGAGATAATTTTGAAGTAATAGAAGAAGGATTAAATAGTAGAACCTTAATATCCAATGATTTAAGACCTGGTAAGGAAGGGAAAAATGGTTATGAATATTTAATACCTTGTTTAGATACACATGATCCAATAGATTTGGTTATACTAATGCTTGGTACTAATGAGTTAAAAAATGCCTATAATAAATCTGCTTTAGAAATTGGTAAAATATTAGAAGAATATTTTGTTAAAACTATTTTAAATAGAAAATCTCAATTTAAGGAAAGCTACCCTAAATTATTGATAGTGACACCACCTGTTATTGATGAAAAAACAGATTACTGTAAAAAAGATGATAAGTATTTGGGTGCAACAGAAAAATCAAAACAATTAAATACAATATATGAAGAACTTGCAAAAAAATATAACTGTTATTTCCTAAATAATGATGGTTTAGATGTTGGTATAGATGGAGT
>CALVKV010000062.1 GCA_944333305.1 uncultured Bacilli bacterium | reverse complement strand
CCTCTAAATAAATATTTAAATAATTTAATACCAAAATAAAGGGCATAGAAGCCTAAAAATAGTGACATTAATAAAGTAATCAACTGATGAGGAAAAAGATAGAAAACAGCTTTTAAAATGCCATTAAAATGGTATGTATAAATAATAGAGCTTAAAGAAAAGCCAAAAATAAAGGCAGATGAAGCTAAACTAAATATAATTAAAGGTATTCCTATAATGGATATTCCTAATAAAAAAATAAATGTTACAAAAGAAATATTTCCTATCAAACTATTAATTAGAGCACTTTTATAATCTACATTGTTGTTTTTGATACTATCAAAGAAACTATTTAAACTAGTTGTAACTAGATTATGATCACTTTTATTTAAGATAACAGCATATATAATACCACCAATTAAACCTATAGACATTACTATGATAAGAAATATATATATTTTCTTTTGTTCTTCTAGTTTGTTTGTTACTTTATTCTTTACATTTTTTAATTTTATATTCATTATTATCACCTAGTAAAGATTATTCATAAGTAGATAATTATTTACCTAAATTCATTTTACAAAAATAGACTTTTTCTATATAATTAGATTGAGGTGAATTTAATGAATCAAAAAATGGTAAAGATAATCTCTGCTATAATGTTAGTAGCTATATTAGCTTCAGTAATTAGTGTAATATTCTTTTATGTAATTTAAAAATAGACAACTTGATAGTGTCTATTTTTTATTTTATTTAAATAATTTTGTAGTATTAACTCTTTTATTGTTAGCAAGACAATTTATCTTTTTAACAGTTTTCTTTTTATTATAATTTCCTTTTACTTTTTTTGCTTCCATTGAACCCCTCACCTTTCTATATATCCTTCTATTTCAGGAACAATATCACTTACTAATAAATCGTTTGTATCGTATTTTAGAACTATGTCATTAAGACGTTTTGTATCTTTAGCAAGATATAGTAATAGAAGTCCAGCAATTCTATTAGCAGTATATTGATTTAATTTATATACATCACTTGGATTGATATTATATTATTTTTTTATTTTCTTCTTAGCTGTTTCTATTAATGGATTATCATATTGCTTAAGAAAGTTATCTCTTTCTTCTTCTGTTTTAAAATAAACAAGGTTGCCATTAAAGTTTAAAGTATAATATTTATTTGCACTCGTAATTATAGGGTTATTAGGAAAATTAATTATATCATCAACCGATGTTAAAATGATTTTTTTGGTTAACTTTTTCCCTTTTTTGTCTATGTAGTTCCATAAACCATCTTTTTTAACTCTTGCTAGGCCATCATGAAAATCATAAGCATCACTGAATTGACATTTAATTACTTCTTTACCAGTTTTATCTATATAACCATATCGTCCATATTCTTCAACTAATGCTAGACCTTCGTGAAAATCATTAACACTACAATAATCATGTTTAATAGAAATAACTTCATTACAATTTTTATCAATGTATTTCCAACCTTCAACAGTATGAACTAATGCTAGACCATCATGAAAATCATAAGCAGCACCAAATTGACATTTAATTACTTCTTTACCAGTTTTATCTATATAACCATATTGCCAACCATCATAAACTTTTGCTAGACCTTCGTGAAAATCATTAACACCCCAAAATTGATGTCTAATTACTTCTTTACCAGTTTTATCTATATAATAGCCTCGACCTTCAGCGTTTTCCACTGCAGCTAGTCCTTCATGAAAATCATTTGCACGTTGAAATTGACATTTAATTACTTCTTTACCAGTTTTATCTATATAACCATATTGCCAACCATCATAAACTTTTGCTAGACCTTCGTGAAAATCATAAGCAGCCTCAAATTGGCATCTAATAACTTCCTCACCTGTTTTATCTATATAGCTCCATTTTTCATCTTTTTTAACTGCAGCTAGTCCTTCATGAAAATCATTTGCATCCTCAAATTGGCATCTAATAACTTCCTCACCTGTTTTATCTATATAGCTCCATTTTTCATCTTTTTTAACTGCAGCTAGTCCTTCATGAAAATCATTTGCAGCCTCAAATTGGCATCTAATAACTTCCTCACCTGTTTTATCTATATAACCATAAATTCCATCTTTTAAAACTCTTGCTAGTCCTTCGTGGAATTCCTCTAAATATTCATAATCCATTTCTGCTTCTAATACTATTGCTATATTTTTTTCAAAACTTTTGTTACTTTCATTCGATATATCAACTAAATTATTAAGAAAGTTATCTCTTTCTTCTTTTGTATCAAAATTAATTTTATTATTGTTTAGTTCTAAACAATAATTAAACTTTAATACTTTAGATCCTTTAAAATTTTCATTAAATTCATTTGTTTTAATAGTTAAAACTTTTCTACCTGTATTTAATTTTACTTCCTCATAACTTTTTATCATTTCATTACAACTCCTATTTAAATAACTTTATTGTATTAACTCTCTTATTATTAGAAAGAAAATCTACTTTCTTAATATTTTTCTTTTTGCTATAATTTCCTTTTACTTTTTTAGCTTCCATTGAACCCCTCACCTTTCTATATATCCTTCTATTTCAGGAACAATATCACTTACTAATAAATCATTTGTATCATATTTTAAAACTATATCATTAAGACGTTTTGTATCTTTAGCAAGATATAGTAATAGAAGTCCAGCAATTCTATTAGCAGTATATTGATTTAATTTATATACATCACTTGGATTAATATTATATTTTCTAATAATGTCATTAATAGGTCCATACTTATAAATATAGTTTATATAACTTCTTGTAATTAAATCTATATTTTTATCTTTTTTTAAAAATTTAGCATTTTTCCAGACTTTCATAATATTCCTCCTTGTAAGTTCTATATTATATCATTTTTAATTAATATTGGCAAGATTTAACACGTCTTTTTTATAAAAAACTCTCCATACTATTACTGTAGCTTAAGGAGTTGATTAAGATGCATTTTTTAAAAAAATTAAAGCTACAAATAATTTTTCCTCTTCTTATACTTTTTATTATGCCCACAAACATTTATGCTTATTCCAAATATGTTATCCCAGGTGGAGAAACCATTGGTATAGAAGTTAATTCTAAAGGCGTTTTAGTAGTTGGTTTCTATGAAGTAGATAGTAAATATATTGGAAAAGATGCCGGTTTTCTAGTTGGTGATACCATTACAAAAATAAATGGCACGGCAGTTAGTGACATTAATGAAATGGTAAATGTGGTTAATTCTGAAGCAGAAAAGGATAATCAGTTAGATGTAACTATTATTCGTGATGATAAGTCTTCTAATTTAACTTTAGATATGATCTGTGATAGTGATAATGTTTGTAAAACGGGACTTTATGTTAAAGATGAAATAACTGGTATTGGGACTTTAACTTATATTGATCCTAAAACAACTATTTTTGGGGCTTTAGGTCATGAAATAACAGAGAGAACAACTGGTGAAAAGTTTGAAATTAAAGATGGGAAAATTTTTAAAGCTACGGTAACTGATAATACGAAAAGTGAAAATGGTTCACCTGGTGAGAAGAATGCTATTTATGATGAAGGTGTAACTTATGGTAGTATTAGTTCCAATGAAGAATCTGGTATTTTTGGAGAATATACAGATGAGCTATTAGAAACGAATGCTTTAGAAGTTGGAACAAAAGATGATGTCAAAGAAGGTGAAGCTACTATAAGGACTGTTATTAATGGTAACGAGGTTAAAGAATATACAATAAACATATTAAATGTTAATAAAGATAGCAGTATTAAAAATATTCTTTTTGAAATAACGGATGAAGAACTCTTAAACGAGACTGGTGGTGTTATCCAAGGAATGAGTGGTTCTCCTATTATTCAGAATGAAAAACTAGTTGGAGCGGTTACTCATGTTATAGTAAATGATGCTAAGAAAGGGTATGGTATTTTTATAACAACGATGTTAGAGGAAGGTGATAAGAGTGTTGATTAATAATCAATGCTCTTTTAAAAAAGAAAAAATAACTAATTACTTAGCTATTTTAAATGTTTAATAACATCTTTTAAGTTATCTTTGGTAACAAAGTCTCCACCATTTTTAAATAAGTTTAAAAGTTCTTTATCATCTTTAGCGATATCTTTACCTATGATAGGAAGAAATTTTCTAAAGAAAAAGTTTAATTTACTATAATCAATCCCTCCTCTTAGATAAAAGAAAGGAAGTTTTATATTATTAGCATCTTTTAAAGTATTAAGATAATCTTTACTATAGGCAAGTGCTCCTACAGCAATTATTGCTTTTATATTATATTTATTTAAAGCTTTAGAGAGCCCCATTATTTTTGAAGCATAGATATAACTTAAGAAAATCACTTTATCATTATCACTAACTTTGGCTTCTTTATATGAATAACAAGGAGTGTCTAACTCTTCACTAAGCATTTTAGCATATCTTTCGGTATGACCTGTTTTACTTTTATAAACAATTACTTTTGACATTTATTCTCCTTTAAAATTATTTCTAACGCTACTAGGCTCTATAAGTTCAAATTTATATTTTTGACTAACGTTTGGATATTTATCATGATTCACTTCTCCTATAAAATCAGTTAATGGTCTTACCCAACATGATCCATCTTCATATAGCTTTCGATAAATAACAACATCTTCTAAGGTTTCACAATCTTTAGCGATTTCTTCTACTAAATAATAATCTCCTTTAAAATGTTTATAGATTCCATGGATTTTAATCTCTCTCATAATTATGCTTCTACTTCTCCTTTAAATTCTCCTAAGCTACCATCTTCATTTACAATAGAAGTTAAAGCTTTTTCAGCTTCTTTTAGATCTTTATCACATTCGCTAGCAAGTTTTGTAGCTTTGGTAAAATAATCTATAGCTTTGTCTAAAGGAACATCTCCGTTCTCTAAAGATTTAACAAGTGTTTCTAATTCGTCTATTTTTTCTTCAAATTTTTTTTCTTTCTTTTCCATATTTTCCTCCTATTTTTGTATTAATTATTTTTGATTACGCTTATATCTTTTGCTTCATATCCACAATTAGGACATTTTTGGTTTTTATTTATTAATTTTTCATTATCTTCTTTTTTTCCTAAACTAAAATTAACACTATATATTATTAATTGTTCGCTTTCTTTACCACACTTAGCACATTTAACTAATTGTTTTCCTACTTTTGTCATAACATTATCTCCTTTTATTTTACAAGAGCATTAACACTGCCATCTTTTAATTCTATATTAATTAAGTCATCTGTTTTTAAAGCTTTTATGCTAGTAATGGCCTTATCATTAAGTTTAACGATACCATAACCACGCTCTAGGGTTTTTAATGGCGATAAGGTATCTAATTTACTAAGTAATAGAGCATATTTTTGTTTAGTTTTATCTAATATTAATAAAGGATTACTGAACAAAGGCCTTGTTTTGATATTATTTAGTTTAATCTTCTCTTTATCTATAATATTTTTATAATTTTTAACTAGGCTTTCTGTTAAATAATCAAGTTTTTGAATTTTTGCAGAGTATAAATCTAAAGGATTGTTTAGAATATAATGACTTTTAATGCTATCTAATCTTTTTTTCTTTAATTCAATAATTGTTTTAATATTCTTTTGGCATCTTAAATTTAATTGATTAATATAATTTATAACATCACTTTTATTAGGTACAGCGATTTCAGCTGCTCCAGTTGGAGTTGGTGCTCTAAGATCTGCTACAAAGTCTGCGATAGTAAAGTCTATTTCATGACCTACGGCACTGATTATAGGAATAGGGCAATCAAATATTGCTCTTGCTACTATTTCTTCGTTAAAGGCCCATAAGTCTTCAATTGAGCCTCCTCCCCTACCTACTATTAGAACATCAAGATTATAGTCTTTAGCTCGTTCTATTTGCCTTACAATATCTTCTTTAGCACCTTCACCTTGTACTAGACTTGGAAAAAGTATTACTTCTGTTAAAGGAAATCTTCTATTAATAGTAGATATTATATCACGAATAGCAGCACCAGTCGGAGCGGTTATTACCCCTACTCTTTCAGGTATCTTAGGAATAGTCTTCTTGTATCTATCATCAAATAATCCTTCTGAAGCTAGCTTTTTCTTTAATTGTTCAAAGGCAACATAAAGGTTCCCTACTCCATCTTCCATCATTTCGTTAACATAGATTTGGTAACCACCTGTCGCTTCATAAACAGATATTCTTCCTGTTACAAGTATTTTCATACCATCTTCAGGAGTGAACTTTACTTTACTAGCACTACTTGCAAACATGACTGCATTAATTCTACTACCCTCATCTTTAATAGTAAAATAAAAGTGGCCTCTAGTATGAGCTTTAAAGTTAGAGATTTCTCCTTTTAAATATACTTCTCTTAAGTTTACATCATTATCTAACTTATATTTTATATATTTAGTTAATTGACTGACGGTTAAATATTCTTTATTCATCGTTTTCCTCACTGTGATAAATATTATCTAAAACGCCATTTAACATTTTTGTAACCTTTTCATCACTATATTTTTTAGAAATTTCGATCCATTCATTAATACTAACAATACTAGGAGTTTTTTCATACTTTAATTCATAACTAGCAAGTAAAAATAGGGCTTGATCTACTTTATTTAATCTCTTTAGTGACCAATCAGACATATATTTATTAACTAGAGCAGTTAATTCATCTTTTTTTTCTATAACACCATTAACTAGGGAATTAACAAAATCATTTTCTACTTCATACTCTTCTTTAATTAAATCATCTACATCATAATAAACATTTGCATCATCAAAGATATTTATCTTGTAAATGATTCTAAGAGCAATCTCACGTACTTCATTCCTTGTTTTCATAGATAAACACTCACTTTCTGTTTTTATTTTATCAAAATATAGAAATTTAGTCTATATGAAAAGGATAAATATTAAAAGTATAGACAAGATAAATTAAAGTATGTATATTAAATACTAGGAGGATATATATGGATATAAAAGATGTAAAGAAAATAGTTACTCATCTACATTTAGATGGATCTATTGATATAGAACTTGCTAAAAAGTATGCTAAAGAGGATGGTTATGATTTACCAGATGAAGAGATAGTTAAAGAACTACAAGTAGATAAAGTCTGTCATAATTTGAATGATTATTTAGAGAAGTTTACTCTTCCTTGTTCTTTATTACAAACTAAAGAAAGACTTGAAAGTGTTACTTATGCTTTATTTAGGAAGTTATATCTTGAAAATGTTATTTATGCAGAAATTAGATTTGCTCCAATTAAGCATCAAGAAAAGGGTCTTAATTTAGATGAAGTAATAACAAGTGTTATAAAAGGGATGGAAAAAGCCAAAGCAGATTTTGATATTCTAGGGGGAATTATTCTTTGCTGTATGAGAGATAGTAGTAAAGATGATAATTTAAAGATAGTAAAATACGCTAAGAAATATTTGAATAAAGGTGTTCTTGCAATCGACTTAGCAGGAGCGGAAGGCTTATATGAGACAAAAAACTTTAAATATATCTTTGATTTGTGTAAAAATCTAAATATTCCTTATACTATTCATGCTGGGGAAGCAGATGGGGTTAGTAGTATAAATTCAGCTTTAGACTTTGGAACGAAAAGATTAGGACATGGTATTAGATGTATAGAAGATAAAGATACGTTAAAGAGAATAATTAATGAAAAAATTCTTTTAGAAGTATGCCCTACTAGTAACTTTCAAACAGAAGTGATAAAAGGTAAACATCCTTTAGAATACTTATATAATAATGGTGTAATAATATCTATAAATACAGATAATGATACTGTTTCTAATATAAATATTACAGAAGAATATAGAAATGTTTTAAATAATAGGTGAATTCTCAAAGTAAATGCCCGTGACAAAATAAGTGATATCAATAGACAAGTAATAACCCGTTAAGAATA
>CALVKV010000061.1 GCA_944333305.1 uncultured Bacilli bacterium | reverse complement strand
TAGCTTTAAAATAACTGTTAGCAGTATAGAAGTAATGAATGGCAGAGAAAATAGTTATGTATTGTATTTTAAAATTAAAGAAAATATAGAATTACAAAATTTACAAAAGCAAGTTTATAATATTCTACTGTTGAAAAATATAATCCCAATAAATTTAAGTTTCATATAACTATTCATGTCGATAGAGATTACGATAAAATAATTAAAATAAAAAAAGAACTAGAACAAAGCTTTATTCCTTTTGAATTAAATGTTAGTTCCATAGGATTATTTGAAAGATATCCAGCAAAATTAGTAGATAAATTTATTAATAAATAATAATTTAACTAATATAATCTTGGATTATTAATATTTATAAGCCATACTATTAACATAATTATAATAGTTATTACAATTAAAACTTTTTTATATTTATTAAGAAAAGAGTAGAGTAAGTCTATTCTTTTTGTTATCAAAAGAATAATATATATAAATGTAAAAATTACAAGAGGAAGAGCAAGAAGATTATATCTTAGACTTTCAATAAGTCTAAATTGCATAATAAGTTTAAAAGCTCTAGTAAGACCACAGGCAGGACAAGGAATATTAAAAATATTAAAAAAAGGGCAGAACCTTATATCAAATATATTTAATATAAAAGCAAGCCCTATTACTACTAAAATTACCTTTAAATTTTTCATTATAGAATCATTGAAATTGTAGCTAGATTTTTTTCTTTAGTTTTCTTACTAATTGTAAACCAATCTACAATTGTTAAAATTCCACAACATCCTAATGTTAGAAGTTTTAAAATTCCCATACCTACATCACCTAACATAAATCTATCTATACCTAAGCTTCCTAAAAGAATAGAAATTATTAGTAAAACAGTAGGATCTTTTAAATCACAAGCTTGTAAACTTACAAAAACATCATCACTAGCATTTTCTAACTTTTGTCTAATTATAGGTATAGCAGAAGGTTCAAAGTATTTAGCATTAGCAGTTAAATACATATCAATTTTGCTCTTATCCATAATTATTTACTCCTTTCGTTTTTATTATAGCATAAAAACTTCAGCCAGACGACATATTTTTTTGAAATTTTTATGAAATAATTTTCTTTCAAGGAGATGAAAAACTTTGACTAGTAGATATTCGAAAGAAAAACTTTCACTCATAGTAAGAAAAAATATTAGAAAATATCGTCTTATGCGTAAGTATACACTTAAAGAACTAGCAGACTTGACTGGATTAACTCATGGTTATGTAAGAGATCTAGAATGCTTTTCCATAGAAAAAACACCTCTTTTAGAGACGATAGGAAAATTCGCAGATGCCTTAGAAATAGATATAAGACAGCTATTTGATGATATAAAAGAGTAAAATTAGATAGTCTTTGAGGTATCAAGACTATCATTTTTATTATAAGCAATATTCCACATCTTCTGTGGAATAAGTACTGCTTTAATATAAGCTAGATTTCCATCAGGACTAATTTTAACATCAATAATCTTAGAAAGACTACCTTTATTAATTAAATATTCATTCTGTACTTTAGAATAACTTAAATTATCATCAATTAAAGGAATACCATCATTCGCTTCTTCTGGTATTAAATATTCTATTTCTATATTACAAAATTCATGATTTTCTAATTCTCTATTAAAAAAACTCTTATCTCTTACTAAAGAAGTACTAGTAAAACCACTATCATAATAGTATTTATTTTCTAGACTATTTAAATCTTCTAATGAAGTTATTCCATAATCTTTAAACCTCTCTAAAGATACACCCCTATATGTTTTAATATTAGTAGGAAGAGTACTTGATCTTTCTATACATTCACTTAATTTGTTTGCAAGATTTAAATATTCTACTCTCGCATCATCAGTCAATAAACCATTAGTATCATAATTCCAAGTGCCTCTTAAAAGAGAATTAAAATGTCTAAAAGCAATACCTGTATATGCTCTAATATTATCAATATCACTTATAGAACTGTTATTATAAAAATCTGCTAAATAATCTATAAAAAATGCTCTTACTTCTTCTAAAGAAGAAAACTCCATAAACTCTCTTTTATTTACCTCACTAGCAAAAGCATTAATTTCTGATAATTGTTCATTACCAATATATTTTAAAATTAAATCTAACTTTTTCTTCTCATTCATAAATATCTACATCTCTTTTCTAAATACATTAGTATCTCTAATAACAAAACCAGTCTTTAAATATAAGTGATTTGCTACTTCCCTAGAAGACCTAGAAGTTAATTCTATATAACTAACACTATCATTCTTTGCATAATTAAAAATGAACTCTAACATTTTAGTACCAATACTCATATTTTGATAAATGCTATCAACACAAACATAAGAAAGAAAATAGTAATAACATTTCTTAAAAGGATTATATAATTTATCAATTCTAAGATAACCAACTATTTTTTTATCAGTAGTAGCGACTATACCAAAACTATTAAGACTATCATCTATAGATTTAATATTATCACTGATATTAAAATGCTCTTTTAATATTTTTATAACTTCATTAAAATCTTCATTAACATATTTTCTAATAACTAAATTATCCATAATCATCCTCCAGAATTATTTTTTCTAAAGCAATTATACCAATAATTTGCATAAAATTACAAAAAAATTAACTTTTTCCTGTATAATATAGATGGAGGTTATATGTATGGTAAAAATAAAAAATAATCGTTTAAAAACAATTTTATCTTATATTTTAATTATTTTAGGAGCAATGCTAGCAGCATATTCTCTTGATACTTTTCTAATTCCTAATAATATCTTAGATGGGGGAGTTACAGGTATTTCTATAATCATTTCTAAAGTGTTCTCTATACCAATGAGTTTACTAGTTATCCTTATTAACATTCCTTTTATTTATATAGGTTATCGTAATTTAGGTAAAAGTTTCCTACTAAGAACAATTATTAGTATGCTAACTTTTTCACTTTCGCTTAGTTTCTTTGAATCATTCCATGAAGTTACAGATGAAATATTATTAGCGACTATCTTTGGAGGAGTTTTACTAGGAATAGGAGTAGGATTAGTTATTAGACTTGGAGCATGTGTTGATGGAACTGAATCAGTCGCTCTTGTTATAAGTAAAAAAACATCACTTTCTGTAGGACAAATTGTAATGATTTTTAACTTTATTATTTATAGTATTGCCGCTTTAACATTCGGAATAGATAGAGCCCTTTATTCAGTTTTAACTTACTTTATAACTTATAAAGTAATAGATCTTGTCTCAGAAGGATTAGAACAAGCGAAAGCCGCTTTAATTGTAACTGAGAAAGGTACAGATATGGCTAATGAGATATATAAAAGACTTGGTAGAACTGTAACTAAAATAAATGGTAGTGGTCTTTTATCAGGAGAAAAAGAAGTAATGTATTGTGTCTTAACAAGAATAGAAGTATTTGAACTTAAAAAGATTGCTAATGAAATGGATGAGAGTGCTTTTATAACTATATTAGATGTTTCTGATATTATAGGTAATCACATAAAGTCTACTAAAAAATATAAGACTAAGAAAAGTACTACAAGAATAAAAGAAGTATAATCTTTATAAGTAAAAACATATAGTTAAAGTGTAAGGAGTGATACTTTGACTATATATACAGTACAACGTGGTGATACCCTTTATGGTATTGCCAGAAAGTTTAAAGTTCCAGTAAGAGAAATAACAGACCTTAATGGTCTGTCTAATGTAAATCGTTTAATGATAGGGCAAGCTTTAGTGATACCTAGTGAAGTATTACCAAGTATCTTAGTAAATGGCTATGCTTATCCAACTATTAGTGATACAACCCTAGCTTTAACACTACCTAGTTTGACATTTTTAAGTATCTTTAGTTATCATGTAACACCTAGTGGTAACTTAACACCAATAAGTGATAGTAGGGCTATAAGAGCAGCGAAAGATAATAATACACTACCTATGCTTGTAATGACTAATATAGGCTCTACTGGTAGATTTGATAGTGATCTTGCCCATACTATTTTATCTAATGAAGAAGTACAAGATAGATTAATTTCTAATTTAATAACAACTCTAAGAAATAAAGGCTATGCAGGAGTTGATATTGACTTTGAATATGTATATCCTATGGATAAACAGTTATATAATGATTTCCTAGAAAAAGTAGTAACTAGGCTTCATGAAGAAGAATTTATTGTAACAACAGCTTTAGCACCTAAAGTAAGAGAAAATCAGACAGGAACATTATATGAAGCTCATGATTATGCTACTCATGGAAGACTTGCTGACCATGTAATTATAATGACTTATGAATGGGGTTATACCTATGGACCACCTATGGCTGTTGCACCTCTTAATCAAGTAGAAAGAGTAATACAATATGCTGTTACTGCTATACCAAGTAAGAAAATACTAATGGGTATACCTAACTATGGGTATGATTGGACCTTACCTTATGAACCAGGAAGACCAGCTAGATCAATTTCTAATACTGCTGCAGTAGCCCTTGCTGTAGAAAAAGGAGTAGAGATACAGTTTGATCCAGTAGCGAAAGCTCCATATTTCTATTATAAAGATGAAAGTGAATCATTACATATAGTTTGGTTTGAAGATGCTAGAAGTATAAAAGCAAAGCTAGACCTTGTTACTAAATATAATTTAGGTGGTATTTCCATATGGACAGTTATGAATTATTTTCCGCAAGCTTATGCCGTTTTAAATAGTAATTTTCAAGTAGAGAAAGGCTAGTCATAGTCTTTTTTCTATACAAAAAACTCTCATATAGAGAGTTAGTCAAAAACTTTATTATATTATTATTAAACTAAAAATCTTGATATATTGTTCTGTTTATTTTCTTTACTTTTATTAAATTTGGTCCAAATTCAACATTCTTTTTAGATTGCTCAATATAATGTCTACATAAAGGTTTACTCCAATTATAATATTGTAGAAATAAGTCAGAATAACCATAAACTATATTATTAGCAAGGTAAGTTAATTTTTTCTTATCTTCTAATAACTTTTTTTGAGTTTCTATTTTTTCTTTTTTAGTATTATTTTTATAATACTTTTGTCCCATTTTAATAAAATAGTATTCTTGTATTAATTTATCTAACATAATATATACATCTTCTGAATACTTATTATCAGTAATTTTTTCACTCCAGCAACATAATTCATTTGAATGAGAATCATATCCACATGTCATTGCAACATTAAAAGCCATTTAAAGCCTCCTTTAAATATAATAAAAGCCTTGAACTTCAAGGCTTTGTAATCTAAATGGTCGGGAAGACAGGATTTGAACCTGCAACCCCTTGGTCCCAAACCAAGTGCTCTACCAAGTTGAGCCACTTCCCGATATTATTATGGTGCGCTCGAAGGGATTCGAACCCCTGACCTTTTGGTTCGTAGCCAAACGCTCTATCCAACTGAGCTACGAGCGCAGCTGTGTGTTGGCTCCAGGCTTTATATATGTAATAAGTAAAGCTGATAATATATTAACACTAATTTATGTGAGCGTCAAGAAAAAATGTAAAAAAATATCTAAATACTTCTCACTTTATCATATGTGTGTTAATATAAAAATATGAGGAGGGATAAAATGAATGTATTAGTAACCGGAGGCTTAGGCTTTATCGGAAGTCATACCTGTGTAGAACTATTAAAGGAAAACTATGAAGTTGTTATTATAGATAACTTATCTAACTCTAGTATTGATGTTTTAGATAAAATAGAAGAAATAACTTCTAAAAGACCTAAATTTTATGAGATTGATGCCTGTGATAAAGAAAAAGTAAAAGCAGTATTTAAAGAAAATAAAATAGATGCCGTTATCCATTTTGCAGGATATAAAGCAGTAGGGGAATCAGTTAGTGAACCATTAAAGTATTATCGTAATAATTTAGATTCAACTCTTACATTATTAGAAGTTATGAAAGAAGAAAACTGTCATAATTTTGTCTTTTCATCAAGTGCGACCGTTTATGGTTCACCTAAGGAATTACCAATTAAAGAAGACTTCCCACTATCAACAACAAATCCTTATGGTACAACAAAGCTAATGATAGAAAGAATCCTTGCTGATGTTTCTAAAGCCGATAATGACTTATCTATAATTGTCCTTAGATATTTTAATCCAATAGGAGCTCATAAAAGTGGCTTAATAGGAGAAAAACCTAATGGTATACCAAATAATTTAATGCCATATATTGTTAGAGTTGCAAATAAAGAGTTACCAATTTTAAGTGTCTTTGGAAATGACTATGATACACCTGATGGTACAGGAGTAAGAGACTATATCCACGTAGTTGATCTTGCTAAAGGACATTTAAAAGCATTAGAGAAAAGTGTCAACTTTAAAGGAATAGAGTATTATAACTTAGGAACAGGAACAGGTTATAGCGTTCTAGATTTAGTTAATACTTTTGAAAAAGTAAATAATGTTGAAGTACCATATAAAATAGTAGATAGACGTCCTGGTGATATCGCAGCATGTTACGCAGACCCTACTAAAGCTTATAAAGAACTAGGCTTTAAAGCAGAATATGGTATAGAAGATATGTGTAGAGACTCTTATAACTTTATACTTAACAATAAGTCCAACTAGGACTTTCTTTTTTTGCAAAAATATGGTATAATATAGCCACTAAAAGGGGATGAGGTTATGGGTGATTATGAATTTAAAGAAGAAGTAATGGCTAAAGCCAATAAGAAAGTGGTAGAGCAAGTAGTGATGTATATGAAACATCTTGCAATCCAATATAATTTACCATATAAAGAATTATCTAGTTTGGCAGACACTTTTCTTTATAATTATGTAGAGTTATCTAAATATCAAAAAGATGATATCAATCTAGCATTAAAACAAAAAAATTGTAATTATCATGCTTTATTAAATGAATGTATTTATGATGCTTTATCATCTAAACCTTTAATTAACATAGAAGAAGTTCCTATTGTAAATAAAGTAACTAATAATAGTAATAAAATGATATTAGAAACAACAGTTGGAACGATTAGACTAGGAAAAGCAAGTGAATATTTTAAAGATACTAAATCATCATATATTTTTAATAAACAACTATCAGGAGAGTGTTTTGATAGAACTTTAGAGTTTGTTAGAGAAAATGAAGAATATGATGCTGTTGTAAGTTATGTACCTAATATCTTTGTAGGAGGACATTACCATGCTTATGCTAAATGTGGTGATACTATTGTAGATCCTGCCAGCAATGCTATTTATTTTGATAATACAGGCACCCTTATAGAACAAAGTGATATTATTCTTACTGATAAATATTCTAATATTGGTGGAGAAATAGGAGAAGAGCCACCATATCTTTTAAAAAAGGCTTTAAAATAACTACTGAACTTAAATGCTCAGTAGTTTTCTTTTACAAATATTCTTTTAACTTTTTAATAATATCATCTTGAAAATCTTTGAAGTCATTAGCAAGTTCTAAGACTTTATCATCTATTTCTTTATCTTTATATTTCTTTAACTTCTTCTCTAAATCAATGCTACCCATAGATACACCTTTAATAAGCATATCAGAGATTGCTGAATCACTATTATCATCTTTAACTTCTTTATCAATACCCATATTAGCCATTACTTTAGAAACAATACTATTTTTTTCTTTTTTACAGTTATTCTTATTTAATATCTTTTTAGCATCTTTAAAATATCTTTCATAACCTTTAATAATATCTTCAACAGTATCTTTAATCTTATTATCCTTTTTCTCTAAAGTATTACTAAGTTTAGTTAAAGTAGAAATAGCCATTTCACTATCTTTATAAATATGATTAACAATTTCTAAACTTTCATCCATTTAAATCATTCCTTTCATCTTTAATATGAACTTTTTTTATTCTTTTATTCCAAATATTAAGAGAAATTGATATAATTAATAAGGTAGAGGAAGTG
>CALVKV010000060.1 GCA_944333305.1 uncultured Bacilli bacterium | reverse complement strand
GAAACAGAAGGATACAATTCAGGAACTATATCTAATTTTTTTCCAGGTATTGTCCTTTTATTAAACTCAAATTGTTCGCCTAAATATTTTCGTGGGAAAACGACTTCAAAGCCATCGTTTTCAATACCATATTCATCTTGCATATAGTCAGTATATTTTCTAACAATATAACAAGGAGATACAACATAGCAGTATACACCATTATATACTTTAAGTTCTGCTTCATTATAAGCCATTTCTACAGGTACAGGCATTAGAGCAAAAGCTCTAGGATATTTTAATTCATCTCTCATATTACTTCCTTCTTTCTGTATTGTTTAAAGCATTATACAATAGCTTCAATATTTTTATTATCTGAAATTATATCATCGCTAGTGACTCCAACATTTTCTTTATACTTTAATTTTCTATGTTTATGTTTTTCATCTTTAAAACTTGACATAACATTAGCAACAAAATCATATTTTAAACCTTTAATTTCATCAGCATTATCATCAATTACAACAAAGGAATGACGTGATAACACTGTCCCATCATCACTAATATATTTGTCTATTACTATAACATCACCAACTTTGCACATATTAATCACCTACACATCCATTTTATTTACTATAGCTTTTTTCTTTTTAGTAAGAACTTTTTTAGACCATTTAATTGGTATAATCGTATCATCTTTATCTTTACTAGGTGTTGCTTCTGGTCTTATTTTAGTAAAAAAGCCATTAGGAAATTTTAAGCTTTTTTTCTCTTCTTTCATAAAGAAGCACCTCCAATCTTCGATAATATGATTTGTTTAGTTATATATTATAACGAACAAGTATTCTAGTGTCAACAAAAAGTTTCATATTATCTATATTTTTATTTTATATCAACTTATTAATAATCACAACAAAAAGTTTATTATCTAGCAAGCATTCCTAAAGGATCCCATGGTTTTAACTCTACTGGTTCATATGACATTTCATCTAATTGTTCTTGAGTTAAATATTTCTTATTAATAACTACTTGATATACATACTTTTCAAACCAAGAATCACTTGCGACAAAATATCCTTTATTACCTACATCTTCACCCCAACTATTCTCAAGTTTCCATTTAGTTGCTTTATTATCCTCTAAATTAACTCCAGTAACTATCATAGCATGATTCATTGAGCTTTCATAATTATCAAGAGCTTCTTCTTTAGTCATAAAGAAATCAGTTTTAAAGGTATCATAATAATTAAAACTCATATCATCAAATATTCCATCTCTTTTATCTATTGTTTTTTTAAAATCACAGCCTAACCAAACTACTTCTTTGGCTTGTAATTGCTTAATTACAAGTTTTTTTAACTCATCAATAGGAAGATTAAGAAATATAGGTGTTTTACCTTCTATAACATTTTGTAAATATTTAACACTATAAGTTCTATTAAAAGTTTTATCTTTTGTTGGTACATTAGTAATACATACATAGTTATTTATGTTTATATCAGTATATTCATGATAAAATTCTAAAGGAGTAATCCCCTTAATAATATGATATTTTTTATCTTTATCTGTATATTCAAAATCAAACTGTTTTGGTGGAACACCGTAACAACAAGCTAGTATTCTATAAATATCATCTAAATATAAACTTTTTAAATAATCTAAATTCTCATTACTAGTAAGTAATCTAGCATTAAACTGCCTTAATTTTCTATCAAGTAGATGATTCATTTCATCTGGATTAAGACTTTGATATGTATCACTCATCGCTGTTTTAGGAACAAAGCCATATTTATTAATAATATTAGAAAAGAAATCCCATACACCACCGTCTTGAACTCCTTTTGTTAGTAAAAAATGCCTTTCTCTATCATCTATATCTCTATCCTTAAGTTCAACTAAACTTTCCATAATATAATTACATTTTTCTAATTTATCATAAAAAGATATATAACTTTGAGAAATCTCAAAATTTTCTAAATCATATTTTTTACATATAGACTCTCTTAATACATTACACCCTGCATATATAAAAGAATTATTAGCATTTTTTTGATTTACAGCATTTAGAGTATCAAGGTTAATAGAAAAATTAAATAGTAATTGTCCTTCTCTTTCTTTATTTCTCATAATATCTCTTATACTATTATTTACTAGAGCACATCTTACTGTTTTATTTTCTATACCATGTATATAGTTATTACTTATTTCTTCAAGTATTTCTCTTTTTAGTTCCATATTATCACCATCCTTTAATAGTATATCTATTATAATGTTTTTAATACACTTTTAACATGACAAATTTAATGATAAAATATTTATAGGTGATTATATGAAGATGGTCAATTTAGATAAAATAATTAACAAAGATAATTTAATTCCTAATTTTAAAGGAAGCCATACTATATACAATTTTAAAATGGATAATGATACTTATTACTTTAAAGAAGTACCTAATAGAGAACTAGTAATGGAAATGATTTCTAAATCTATTGCCTTCCTTTTAGGAATACCTTATCTTAAAGAATCTATTGCTATTTTAAACGATAAATATGGACTACTTAGTAAAAGTTATTTAAAAGATGATGATAAAAGTTATAATTTACATAACTTAATGCAAAACTACTTTTACGGAAACAATGATGATGAGCTATTAGACTATAGAAAGCTAGCTAGTTTAAATAATTTAGAAGATATTTGGTTTGCTCTAGAAGATAGATATGAAGATAAAAATATTGTTAAAAATCTTATGGATGGCATTACTAATATATTTATGTTTGATCTATTAGTAGGAGAATCTGATAGAACTTTAAGAAATATAGAAATAATAGAAAGTTATAATACCGTAACAATCGCTCCTTTATATGATACATCAAGTATACTAGCTGATAAAAGTACAGCTTTAGGTGTTGATGAAAATGATTATTTAAAAAGTGATTTAGATAAATTAGATAAATTTATAGAAAACTCTGATACTGCTTATAAAGAGAAATTCTATAGTTATCTTAATACACTAGACTCTATAGGTATAGAAAAGATAATAGAAGAAACTGAAAGAGAAAATGATTTTATAATAGACAATAACTTAAAGAATGAAATAATTACTAAATTTAATAGTCGGATAAATATGTTTAAAGAACATGAAAAAAGAGTTAGTATTTCTAAATAAACTAACTCTTTAATTTTTATAAAACTCTACTCTATTTTTAAATTCATTAATACCAATAATCTTTAATAATTGATATAAATTAGGAGTCTTAACTCTACCTGTAAGTAGATGTCTAATCATCTCACAAACATCTCCTATATGACCTTTATATAGAGTTGGATCTTCTTTATACATCTTAACACTAGGAGCATATCCCATTTCTTCTGCAAGTACTTTAATTTGATTGTACCAATCATCTTCGCTATCAAAGTCTTGATATATCTCTATATATTTATTAATAACATCATAATCAATTTTCTCATCTATATCTTTATATGTTTCATTTCTATCTTTATAAAATAAATCATTGAAGATATAAGTACTTTCAGTTTTGATATCTTTATAAGTTGCAATATCTTTACGAGGTCTCTTACTATCACGTTCTATATTTAAGAATGAAATTAACTTATCTTTATCTTTAATCATTAAATCATAAAACTCTTCATCATACTTTTTATAATAGTTTAAAGCATCGTTATAAATAGTTTCGGCACTAATTCTAGAAAAATAAGTTCTACAGATATTATTTAACTTTTCCATATCAAAAAGCGTTCCACCAGTAGGCATCTTCTTAAATGAGAATTTAAAGTCTTCTATAGATTTATCTTTATTTTGTAAATACCACTCTTCAAAGTTAGTATTCGCTAGTGTTGCAAGATAAAGTCTAACACCTTCTTTAGGTATACCTGCTTCTTCATAGTAACTAACGGCAAATTCTGGATCTTTTCTTTTACTAAACTTACGGATTTTACCATCTTCTTTTTTAGTAAGAGGTGCATGATGTGCATATTTACATGGTTTAAACCCTAAAACTTGATTAAGTTGTAAATGTTTTGGAAAACTAGGTACCCATTCATCCCCTCTTAATACATGAGTTGTATGCATTAAATGGTCATCTATAACATGGGCGAAGTGATAAGTTGGAATACCATCTTTTTTTAGTATTACTTCATCAATATCGTTTTCTGGTAATACAATATCACCTTTAATTAAATCATGTAAGACTACTTCATTATGAGAATCCCCTGGTGATTTTAGGCGAATAACATAACTATCACCATTATTTAAATGGGCCTTTACTTCATCAAGTGATAAATCTCTATCAACGGCATAACTTCCATAAATACCAATTTTTTCTTTTCTTAATTCTTGTCCACTTCTTATATCAGCGATTTCTTCTTCACTCATAAAACAAGGATATGCCTTACCTTCGCTAACTAACTTTTTAGCATAAACTTGATATATTTCTGCTCTTTCACTCTGAATATATGGTCCATAGACACCACCTTTATCAGGTCCTTCGTCATAAATAAAACCATAAGCTTTAAGACCATCAAGAATAGCATCAAATGCTCCTTCTTTTTCTCTTTTACTATCAGTATCCTCTACTCTAAGATAAAAAACTCCACCTGTTTGTTTAGCAAGCATAGAGTCAAGAAAAGAACCATATAAACCTCCAACATGTAAAAAACCTGTAGGAGAAGGCGCAAATCTTGTAACGTATGCTCCATCTTTTAAATCTCTAGCAGGATATTTTGCCTCTATCTCATCAACAGTTATCTTGATATTAGGAAATAAAAGTTCCGCAAGTTCTTTATACATAGTAATCACCGTTTCCTTTCGTATTTCTTAATTAACAATTTAGTTATATCAAATATACAACATTATTTTATAACATATACTCTAATTTTACAAGAAATTTTAAAATGTAGTACTATAGTATTTTTTGAAAAGTTTTATTACTGCCTTTGAAATCCCAATGAACACCTTCTTCTTTTGTAATATGATAATTATTATTACACCGTAAGAAATCAACATCCATAGTAGAAACAAGACCATCTTTATAATGTAAATGAGTAAGATAAGCGACAATTTTTCCAAGATTACACTTACTGGTAGAAGGAACTCCTAAAAAAATAATTTGTTTGTTATTTGCCCAAGAAACATCTGCTGTATAAATAAATCCATTATGTAAATGTCCTGACCATAAAACATCATATTTTTTATCTAACCATCTCATTTCTTCACTCATATCTTGAAGTTCATATAATTTTACCTCTGGGCATATTCCACTGACATAAAGACGATGTCCAAAATGCATGCTAATGTTAGAAAATTTAATTTGAAACCTTTCTCTAGGAATAACAAAAAAATCCGGATGATAGGTATTTAATTCTCTTAAATCATAAAGGTAAGGTTGTTCTTCTTTTTTTACATCTGGATGAAAAAAGCCGTGAATATATTCATCATGATTTCCAATATTAGTATAAGTACACATTTCCCAAGGATATGGCCTCGGATAAGAAGAAATAAAAGAATTAAGTTGTGATAACATTTCTTCTTCAGAGAAATTCTTTCCTCTTTTTCCATCAAACAAATCTCCCATATGAAAACATTTATCTGCCCCATCTGCAATTGCAAAATCATATATGTTATCTAACATACGAAAGTCTTCTAAATTTGGATCACCAATGTGGGTATCTGCCATAACTATAAAATGCTTATCTGAAACATTATCATCAACTGTAAAAGAATAATGATGTCTAGAGTAAGAAGAATCATGCAAATGTGGATTTTTAATATACGAATATATCGCACCACGATTCCAATAATCATCTCTTTGAATACATCCATCATAGATAAGTAACTTCGAAATAATGCCAAAAAAATCTTCATCATCAAACGAAAATCCCTTCGCCTGTAATAAAGATTTTAAATCATAATCTGTAATTCCATTGGGAAAATTTTGAATGGTATTACTAATTGTATCATATAAATAAAGTGTTTCTTGATAATTATTATAATTCATTTTCTTCACCAACTAGTAGTTTATTATAATGAATTTATATAAAAATACAAGAATACTTTAATAAAAATTAATTACGAACTAATTTTTTTTGCCTCGAACCTTCTTCTTTGCTTTCTTCTATATTAGAAGAATATGACTTTATAAAATCTAGTTCTGCTCTAATCATTTTGTTATCTTTACTTGCTTTACAAAGAAAAGAATCTTCACCTACAATTTCATATAAATGAATTTTATGTTGATCATCAACAAAAAATAAAGCATGCTCACTATATTCATCGCCATCATATTCTTTAGCTATTTGATGAATTTTAATAGAAGCTAAATAAGCTTGATATATAATATTTTTATATTCATCTAAATCAACATTAGAGCTTAACCTTTCAATTTTTCCAAATGCACAGGAGTCGTTAAAAACATGATTATAGGAAAGTTCGATATCCGGAGGTAAATCTCTAGGAGAAATACCTTGTTCTGCATAAGTAAGAATAGGATTTTTTAATGCTAAAGCAACCGTAGTAGACTGATTATAATAATCATAAAGACCCTTTTTAGAAAAAACACTAATTGTACCAGAATACCATAAATCGCTCAAGTTGGAAACTTGAAAATCTGAAAGAATAAATGCCCTACGATGCATTTTATCTTTTTGTATTTCTACAAATTTTCTTAGCTCTTCTTCTGTAGAACTAAAACATGCAGGTACATTCACTTCAGGGAAATCTCCAATAGAAACTGGCAAACAAAATTTATAAGTACCATTTTTCATATTAACAGCACCTTTGATATCTTCAAAATCTTCAAAAGCATAAATAGGAAGAGCATAATCATTTAAATCTTCTCTAAAAATTTTGGAACTAAATAATCTTAACATAATAAGTAACACCTCTCATTTAAAATCTTTCTTGTTAACATGTTAAATGTTTTTTAACAATACACTTGAATTATACAAAAATATAAAATATAATAAAAATACTTTTTATTTATGCCAGAAATAACGAATAGTTATAACTGAGGAGGAAACGTATGAATATAAATTTTGAACTATATAAAACATTTTATAGTGTTGCGAAAAACAAAAACATTACTAAAGCAGCCCATGAATTAATGATTAGTCAACCGGCAGTAAGTAAATCGATAAAAACATTAGAGGAGCAAGTAGGATGTTCTCTATTTATTAGAAACAAATATGGAGTTAGTTTAACAGAGGAAGGAGAAACTTTTTACAGAAATATAAAGCCAGCGATAGAAATGATTGAACATGCGGAAGAAACACTTCAAGAAACGCTAAATCTAGACTATGGAACTCTATCAATTGGTGTGAGTAATACCCTAACAAGAAAATATCTACTTCCCTATATAAAAATATTCCATAAAGAACATCCAAAAATTAAAATTAAAATTTCTACTAGTCCTACTTTTGAATTAATTACCCAGGCAAGAAATGGTTTAATTGATTTTATAATTTTAAACTTGCCTTATGAATTGCCAACAGACTTTAAAGAAGTAAATTTAAAAGAAGTAAATGATTGTTTTATTGCAAATGATGATTGGAATGAATTAAAAGGTAAAACAGTGCCTTTAGAGGAAATGAAAAAATATCCTTTGATATTGATAGCGAAAGGATCAAATACTAGAACTTTCTTAGATGATTTTTGTGAAAAAAATAATATAATACTTATGCCAGAAATGGAACTAGCAAGTCATTCTTTAGTAACATCATTTACAAAAATAGGATTAGGAATTGGATATGCTACAAAGGAATTTCTTGTAAATGACTTAAAAGATGGTAATTTATTTGAAGTAAAGACAAAGCCTGCTATTCCATCAAGACAAATAGGAGCTGCTTATTTAAAACAAAAACAGTTAAATAAAGCCTCATTAACTTTTTTTGAGTTATTAAATAATGTAGAAAAATAAAAGATGAATATTTTATAACATGCAAAAACCCTTATAAAATAAGGGTTGATTTTTTATGGTTGCCCCAGTTAGATTCGAACTAACGCGTAATGCGGTCAGAGCGCACTGCCTTACCACTTGGCTATGGGGCAAT
>CALVKV010000059.1 GCA_944333305.1 uncultured Bacilli bacterium | reverse complement strand
CACCCACCTGTACATAAGTATAGGTTTTATCGTAGATCCAAAACGTTTCTTTGGACTTTTTTTATTGCATTTTTTTAAAAAATAGTGTATAATATAAGAACATTTAAAGGGGGAGGCTATGAATAATAAAAGAGTTTGCAGAAATATTAAGCCAAAGTTCAATAACTAAAGAGAAAGTAGAAGCTTTAGATAAAAATATAATGCTTATTGAAGATAAAACTAAAAGAAATGAAAGTTTAAGTGCCATTGATTATGTAACCACACTAGAGCTTATAAGATATATTGCTAACTTTGGAGTTACTTATGTAGATAATAGAACTAACTTATATAAACTATATAAATTACTGCTAGAAGAAATAGAACCAGCTTTAGATGATTTAACTTTAGATTCTCTTTTATTAGTCATTAGTCAATTTAAAACTTTAAATGAATATATAAAAGAGTATAGTAATCATTTAGCAGATGAAAGAAAAGCAAAAAAAGTTCTAAGGCCTATAAATGAAGAAATGCGAAAAAAAGATAAAACATTTAAAAAAATAATAAAAAGGGGGAATTAATATGGAATCAAGAGTAGTAGAACAAATAAAGAAAATAGATGACTATTATGACCATAAGGAACCAGTACCATGTATAGAAGCTGTCAAAGCTGTTGAGTTAGTTTCTGATATATCAATCGAAAATGAAAAAGCTTTTATTTCACGCATTACAAATTTAACAACTGAGGATACTACTTGTTATGAAATATTACAATTAAGCTACAGAACAATAAGACAAGAAAAAGAGGCTCTTCTTAGAAATTTAACAGATGAGAATCTTGCTATTTTTCTAACTCAATATAAAATAACTCATTCATATCATCAATTCTTGGATAGTATAGGTGAAGAGGCACTGGATTCTCCACTAATAAATGAAATGAATAGAAGAGTAGTCGATAGTATAGGAAAAAGTGCTAAAGTTTTTAAAAGAAGCAATCGTTTAAGTAGGTAATTTTTACTTACTTTTTTTATTTCTCTGTTGACATATGACAACTTGTCACATATAATGTTATAGTGACTGTTAGGAGGGAGTATAATGCCTAGTGATACATTTCTAAGGTTAAATGCTGACAAAAGGGAAAAACTAATAGATGCTAGCTTTAAAGAGTTTTCCTTATATAATTTTAATGATGCTTCTATTAATAGAATTATTAAAGAAGCAGGCATTTCAAGAGGCAGCTTCTATATGTATTTTGAAGATAAAAAAGATTTATATTTTTATCTTTTAGAACAGTATTTAGAAGTATTAATTGATAACATGAAGAAAGACTTAATAAAAAATAAAGGAGATCTTTTCAAAATGTTTCAAGATAACATCAAAGAAAGTTATAACTCTTTTAAAAATAATAATATTAATTTCTTTAAAAAATCTTTAGAAAATATCACTATTATGGAAGAGTCAAAAAAAACCTTTGGCTTTCGTGATAAGAGACTTCTAAAAGAACTTATCCCTAACATCAATTTAGAATTACTTAATGCTAAAGCTAAAAAGCATATTGAAGTAATTTTTGCCATTAATATGCATTTATTAATGGTAACACTTATGAAGTTGTTAAAAAATGATAGTCTTGATGAAAAAATAATTAAAGATTATTATGAACAACTAAATATCTTAAAATATGGATGTATGAAGAAGGAGTGCGATTTATGTTAAAAATATTTAGATATTTAAAAGATAATATTTTATCAGTTATTCTAATTGTTTTACTTCTAATAGTTCAAGCGAACTGTGATTTAACTATACCTCAGTATACTTCTAATATTATTAATGTAGGAGTACAACAAGGAGGAATTTCTGAAGTAAATCCTAAAGTAGTTAGAAAATCTAAATTAGATGAGATTTTACTTTTTGTAAGTGATAAAGACAAAAAAGAGATTTTATCTAATTATGAATTAATTACTGAAAAAACTGGTGAATATGATTATGATATTTTAAGTGAAGAACCAGTTTATGTTATTAAGGATGAAGATAATGTAAATAATGACTTAGAAAGAGCTATTCTTGTTGATTATATGTTAACAAGCGAAGAAAGTGAAGCTGTTAAGATTCAAAATGAAATCAAAAAAGATATGCCTGATGAAATGCAAGATATGGCTATAATTGATATTATTGAAATGCTACCTGCTGACGAGCTTAATAATATGAGAGATTCTATCAATGAGCAATTTTCTGCAATGCCAGATAGTATTGTAAGTCAAAGTGCAGTTGCAGCGATAAAAGTAGAATATACTGAAGTTGGTCTTGATACTGATGCTATACAAACTAACTATATTATAATTACAGGACTTAAGATGTTAGGACTATCTCTAATAAGTGTGACTGCAACAATACTAACTGTATTATTAGGTGCAAGAGTAGGTTCTGGTCTTTCTAAACGTGTTAGGAAGAAAGAATTTAAGAAAGTCTTAAACTTTGGAACAGCAGAGTATAAAGAAATAGGTATATCATCACTAATTACTAGAAGTACTAATGATATTCAACAAGTACAAATGATGATTATTATGACCTTAAGATTATTTATCTATGCTCCAATAGTTGCAATTGGTGCAGTTGGTAAAGTCTTAGAAACTGCTCCATCAATGACTTATATTATTTGGTTAGGAATAGTTTGTGTTTTAACATTAATCTTTACTTTATTTGCCCTTACTATGCCTAAGTTTAAGAAAGTACAAAAACTAATAGATAAATTAAATCAAGTAACAAGAGAAATCATTACAGGTATTCCAGTAATTAGAGCTTTCTCTAATCAAAAATATGAAGAAGAAAGATTCAGCGTTGCGAATACTAACTTAAAGAAAACAAACTTGTTTGTTAATAGAGTAATGAACTTTATGATGCCAGGTATGATGTTTATTATGAATGGTATTGTTGTTCTAATTATTTGGATAGGTGCTCAAAGAATCGATGAAGGCTTATTACAAGTTGGAGATATGTTAGCATTTATTCAATATTCAATGCAAATAATTATGTCATTCTTAATGATATCAATGTTTTCTATTATGTTACCACGTGCCAATGTTTCTGCTAACCGTATCATGGAAGTATTAGAGAAAGATGTGGAGGTTAAAGACCCAGAAAAACCTAAAACATATAGTAAAAGGATTAAAGGTTTAGTTGAGTTTAAGAATGTAAGCTTTAGATACCCTGATAGTGATGAAGATGTTATTACCGATGTAACATTTACGGCAAAACCTGGAACAACAACAGCCTTTATTGGTTCTACTGGTAGTGGTAAATCAACTTTAATTAACTTAATACCAAGACTTTATGATGTTACTAAAGGAGAAATATTAGTTGATGGTATTAATGTTAAAGATGTAAGAGGGAAAGACTTACATGATAAGATAGGCTATGTTCCTCAAAAAGGAGTATTATTTAGTGGAACAATAGAATCTAATATTAAATATAGTGATGAGTCTATGTCTGATGAAAGAATGATAGAAGCAGCGCGTATCGCTCAAGCTGAAGAATTTATCTTAGCTAAAAAAGAAGGGTATAAGAGTCCTATTAGTCAAGGTGGTACTAATGTAAGTGGAGGACAAAAACAAAGACTATCTATTGCAAGAGCAATCGCTAAGGATCCAGAGATTTATATCTTTGATGATAGTTTTTCTGCACTTGACTTTAAAACTGACTTTGAACTAAGAAAAGCTTTATACGAATATGCTAAAAATTCAACTATCTTTATAGTCGCTCAACGTATTAATACCATTTTAAAAGCTGACCAAATAGTAGTACTTGATGAAGGTAAAGTAGTTGGTATTGGTACTCATAAAGACTTACTTAAAAATTGCTCTGTATATCGTGAAATAGCAGAGAGTCAATTGTCAAAGGAGGAGTTAGAAAATGCCTAGAGGAGGAATGGGAACAACTGCAAAAGCTAAAGACTTTAAAGGTACTTTAAAGAAATTACTTAAATACTTAGGTACTTATAAAATAAGTTTAATCTTTGTTATTATCTTTGCTGTTTGTAGTGCTGTTTTCTCAATAATTGGTCCTAAAATATCAGGACAAGCGACAACAGAAATATTTAATGGACTAATAGGTAAAGTAACAGGAACCACTAGTGGTATTGATTTTTCTAAAGTAGGAACTATTCTTTTGACTCTATTATCGTTATATATAATAAGTGCAATATTCTCTTATTTACAATCTTTCATCATGAGTGGAGTAAACCAAAAAGTTACTTTTAATTTAAGGGAACAAATATCTCATAAAATGCATAAATTACCTCTATCTTATTTTGAAAGTAAAACAACAGGAGAAATATTATCAAGAGTTACAAATGATGTAGATACCCTATCACAAAGTTTAGATCAATCAATTTCTCAAGTCTTAACTTCTGTTACAACATTAATTGGTGTTATCATTATGATGTTAACTATAAGTCCTTTAATGACTTTAGTAACTTTAGTTATTGTACCAATCGCCTTATTTATGATGAGCTTTATTATGAAACATTCTCAAAAATACTTTATGAATCAACAAAAGTATTTAGGTGATATAAACGGTACTATTGAAGAAATTTATTCAGGACATACCGTTGTTAAATTATTTAATGGAGAAGATAAAACCATTGAAGATTTTAGTAAGACTAATGAAAAGTTATATAATTCAGCTTGGAGAGCTCAATTTTTCTCAGGAATGATGCATCCAATCATGAACTTTATTGGTAATATAGGTTATGTCTTAATATCTATTTTAGGAGGATATTTAGTAATCCAAGAAAAAATTCAAGTAGGTGATATTCTATCATTTACACAATATATTAGAAACTTCATGAACCCACTTGCTCAAATTGCCCAAATAGGTAATATGATTCAATCAATGGTAGCATCAGCTGAAAGAGTATTTGAATTCTTAGAAGAAAAAGAAGAAGTTCCTGATGTTAAGAAGGTTACTTATGATTTAGACAAAATGGGTAATACAGTTACTTTTGAAGATGTTAAATTTGGTTATAACAAAAATAAAATTATTATTAATGATTTCAATGCTAAAATGCATAAAGGACAAAAGATTGCCATTGTTGGACCAACAGGAGCAGGTAAAACAACCATTGTAAAACTATTAATGAGATTTTATGATGTTAACTCTGGTTCTATTAAAATAGATGGAGTTGATATAAAAGATATGAAACGTGATGATTTAAGAAGCCTCTTTGGTATGGTTTTACAAGATACATGGCTTTATAGTGATACCATTAAAGAAAATATTCGTTATGGTAATTTAGATGCTAATGATGAAGCCGTATACGATGCTGCCATTGCGTCTCATGTTGATCACTTCATTAGAACCATGCCAGAAGGTTATGATATGGTTTTAAATGAAGAAAGTGATAATGTATCAGCTGGTCAAAAGCAACTTCTAACTATCGCTAGAGTTATTCTTAAAGATCCTAAAATTCTAATTTTAGATGAAGCAACTAGTAGTGTTGATACTAGAATGGAACAATTAATTCAAGAAGCAATGGATAATTTAATGGAAGGTAGAACAAGTTTCGTTATCGCTCATAGACTTTCTACTATTAAAAATGCAAATCTCATCTTAGTAATGAAAGATGGAGGTATAGTAGAACAAGGAACTCATGATGAATTACTTAAGAAAAATGGCTTCTATGCCGAACTTTATAATTCACAGTTTGAAAGTGCCAAAGAATAGATGATTATCTATTCTTTTAATATATATTGAGAATTGCCAATATATTTGCTATATTATAATCGGTGATATAGATGATAGATGAAATTGAAATAAATATTAATAGTGGTAGTTATAATAGAATAAATGCCCTTATTGATTATAATAATAAAAAATGCTATATGAATAATAATACTTATAAAGTAGATAATACATTTCTAGAAGAATTAAAAAAGATACTATATACTTTTAAAAAAGAATATGGGTCTATAAATGCCATAGATATAGAAGAATTTGAAATAATAGTAACTAATAAAAATCATAAGGATAGATATCATGGTAAAGGAATATATCCTAATAATTATAAAGATTTAATAAATTTATTAGAGAGGTTAAAATGAATGAGAGATTATTAAAATTATTAAATTGTCAAGAAGAGTTAAATAAAGGATTATCTACTTATATAGAAGCTTTTGTTGATTTTTATGGAGAAGAAAAAAAATCAGAAATAGAAGAAGCATTTAAAAACGCAATGTATATTGGCTATCAAACTCCTGATCAAATTTTTTTAACTCTAAACAAAATAGAAGATAATACATCTAATGAATTAATCACTAAAATTCTATTAGAAAATAAAACAAATTTAACAAAGGAAGATTTATTCCAAAACTATTCATTTAAATATGAAACTCTTATGCCTATTCATAAGTATAGAGAATTTTATGATTTATATAAGTTAACAGAAGAACAACGTCTAAAATTATTTATAGATAATGGCTATAATTTAATAAAGATGTATTTGCCATCTCTAACTTCAGAAGAATTTATTAGTATATGTGATAGTAAAACTATACCTCTAAAATATCAAAATCTACCTGCTTGGATAAAAAATGAAATAGAATACTATTTTGATAGTTCAAATTGTCAAAAAGAATATTTAGAAAAGTTTAATAAAACAAAAGAATTACTACAAAAAATCGATTCAAGTATTGATGAGAGCAACTTTGAAGAAAAGTTAAAAGATACAAAATTTCAGCAATTAAAAGAGTTATTAGAAATATATTTGATACAAAAAGAAGAATATACTTCTTATATGGAAAAATTTTCAAAATATTATGAATATATTGAAAAAACAAATCACCTAAAGCATGTTTTAATGAACAAGTATTATCAAATGTTTATTAAAGAGAACATTGATTTAATTCCTCTAGATAAAAGAACAGGTTTGGAAGAATTTTTTACTGATAGCACCAAAGAATATAATCTAGACCCATATATTAAATTCTTATTTGGCTTTTCTCTAATTGGAAGTTGTGGCCTAGACTGTTTTAAAGAAGAAAAAACCAAAGAATTAGAAAAAGGTGATACTAATTCTTGGAGTGTTGAAGAAACAAAAAAAGCAAGAATAAAATATTTTAATATGAATGGAATAAACTTATCTGGTAGTTATGAAGATTATATAGATAATCCTGAGGTGAAAAAAATATGTCCTGATGAACAGAGAGTTAAACGTTTTTTTGAAATTCGGGATACACTTATAAATGATTTTAATATTGAATATTTTAATAGTATTAGTACAAATAAAGAAATTAGAGAAATGATTAATTCACTCAATTTATTAGATAAAGAAGATTGTTTCAATGCTAAATTATATGAAACAAGTGGGGCTTGTGTTAATCCTAATATTATTTTAAAAAATAATAACTACAGTTTGTATTCACTTGTAATAGTAAATTTTAACTTATATGATATAGATTTAATGGATCAAAAAATAATTCATGAATTAAATCATTTATATGAATTGTTTTTAGAATATGTTGATGGAAATGATTATTCTATAATATGCGGATGGGACTATTTTGTTGAAAAAATTAATCAAGACAAAATAGAACCAATAGATACATTAAACGTTGATAATAGTAAAAGAGAATATGAATTATATAGTGAAATCATTAACGAATTAATTGCTAAAGATATTTGTAGAAAAATGTACCAAAGAGGAAATTATGTTTTTGGCAATCCTCATGAACATAAAATTTACAATTCAACTAGTTATGATAGTTCTTCTTTTTTAGCAAAAGATTTTTACCATGAATTTAAAGATGCCATTATAAAAAGTAGAAGAAATGGAAATATTCAAATAATACTTAACGAAGTAGGTAAAGATAATTTTGATGATCTTAATTCTTTATTTGCAATATTTAATGAACATTTTGGAGGAATGAAGTTCTATAACCTAGTATCTTCTTTAAATTCTAATCAAGAAACAGAACAAACAAAAATATATTATGACTTGGTAAAACAAAGAGACGAAATTCTTAAAAAAATGAGATGTTATAGTAGTATGAAAAATAAAAATGTAAATAGTATATAAGAATCATTTAAAGCCATACTAATTAAATTTTCCTTAGACTGTGATTAATTAGTTAAAATGTCTCGTTTTAATTTTCAAAAATAAGTAAAAATGTCCCACTAAATATAAATATAA
>CALVKV010000058.1 GCA_944333305.1 uncultured Bacilli bacterium | reverse complement strand
ATGATTATCTATATGATTTTATACATTACTATAAATTGATATAAAGTGGTGGTGTTTTTAAAAAACTTTTTCGTAAAGAAACTAAACTCAAAATACTTTAATATTGACTAAATAGTTTTACCTCTATAAAATAAATATTGGAGTGATAAATATGAACATTAAAGTGACTTCTCTATGTATAGGAGACATTTATCAAAAAACAACAGTAAGAAAAGAATTTAGACCAGGAAAATTTGGCACTGATGTTACCAGTGTTCCTTATAAAGAAAATGCCTTATTAATTAAAGTAGGTAGTGGTTATGTCGATATAGATACTATTAAAGATGAAAAAAGCTTAAAAGAAAAATATAATGAAGTTAATGTCTTAGGAGAATTTCGTAATGGCTGTGGTATTTTAAGAGACACTATTCCTTTTGATGATAATGAAGGACTTTTATATGTAGATTATGAAAGTATAAAAGATACTTCATATGATTCTCCAGCGATTTCCTTTAAAAAATTAAAGAAAGTAAGAGAAAATAATGGAAAAAATATTAATCATAGAAGACGATAAAGTAATTAGAGAAGAGTTATCTATTCTTTTAACTAATAACAATTATGCGGTTAGTAATACCACAGATTTTCTTAATATAGAGAAAGTTATAGAAAATATAAAACCTGATCTAATTTTACTTGATATTAATTTACCTAATACAAGTGGCTATGAAGTAATTAAAATGATTAAAAAAGTTACATCTAAACCTGTTATTTTTGTAACTAGTAGAAATACTATAGAAGATGAACTTAAAAGCCTCAAAAGTGGTGGCTATGACTTTATCACTAAACCATATAACAAAGAATTATTGTTACTTAAAATTAGAAGATGTTTAGATGAAGTTAATCCTAAAAATCATAAAGACCTAGTAGTAAATGGGGTAGTATTGGATTTACATTTGTCTAAACTTAAATATCAAGATAAAGAAATAGAACTAACTAGAAACGAATTTTTACTAATGTATTATTTATTCTTAAATTATCCTAATATCTTAAGTAAGGATATGTTAATAGAATATTTATGGAATGATCAGTTTTATTTAGATGAGAATATCTTAATAGTAAATATTAATAGATTAAGAAATAAATTAAGAGATATAGGTCTTGATGACTTTATTAAGACAGTAAGAGGTGTTGGTTATAAGTTATGATATTTTTAGAGTATTTAGAAGAAAAGATATTTTTTATCATAATTAGCTTAATTTTTACTTTATTACTTAGTATTTATCTACTGCTAATAGGTATTGATTCTAGTGTTGTTATTTTACTCGCAATACTTATTATTCTTTTTATATTTATATCTTTAATATCTAATTATTTAATTATTAAAAAAAGATATAAGAAAATAGTCAATTTAGTGGATTCTCTAGATGAAAAATATCTAATTAAAGAAGTAATAAAAAAACCTAAAAATTTAGAGAATAGAGCCTATTACTATGCTTTAGATAAATCTTGTAAATCTTTAAATGATAAATTAAGTGAAGTAGAAAATTCTAAGAATGAATATCTTGACTTTTTAGATAGTTTTATACACGATATTAAAACACCTATTTCTGCATTATCTCTATATGCAGATAATAATAGTGATAAGAAAATAAAAGAAGAAGTCTTAAAAATTAGTAGATTAGTAGATAAAATGCTCTTTTTCTCTAAAAGTGATGTTGTAGAAAAAGACTATTTTATTAAAGAAGTCTCTTTAATAGACTTAGTTCATCCTGTTCTTTTAGAATATAAGAATTATTTACTTAATTATTCATTTAAAGTAGAAGTAAACGATTTAGATAACTTGAAAGTTTACACTGATATTAAATGGTTAAATTTTATTATAAGTCAAATCCTTAGTAATTCTTTAAAATATCAAAATAAAAAGAATCGTCTTATTAGAATTAAAGGTATTAATAATAAGAATAATATAAAACTAGAAATATATGATAATGGTGTAGGAATAAAAGAAAGTGACTTATCTAAAGTCTTTGAGAAAGGCTTTACAGGTAGTAATAGGACTAAGAAAAACTCTAGTGGTATAGGTCTTTATCTTACTAAAAAATTATGTGATAAACTAGGCCTTGATATAAAAATAGAGTCAGTTTATTTAAAGTATACTAAAGTTACTATTACTTTTCCTAAAGGAAATTATTTTCTTACAAAATAATAGTCGTTCCTTTTACTTTAAAATCTTTATAAAACTTAAGCTGTCTTACTAATCTAAATAAAGCCTCATCTTTACCTTTCACTTCTAACATTATATCTATATCTGTATTAAGAGGCTTTAATAGTTTTAGAAATTTTATAAAAGAATTATAATTCAAATAAGTACTATGATTTCTCTTTTGTTTAGTATTTAAGGAGTTAGAAAAATGCATTTTAGGATTTAGATTAGTGTTTTCCCAAGTCTTTATAATTCTCGGTAATAATTTATTTATATTTTCATCTTTTTCATGATTACAAATAAAGTGATGATAATCTAAAACCATAGGTATATTTAGTTCTTCACATAGTGTTAAAGTATCAGTAACAGTATAAGTCTTATCATCATTTTCTAGGACTATTAAACTCTTTAACTCTTTAGGTAACCTATTAAAATTATCTTTGAATCTTTTTAAAGCTTCTTCTTTAGTTGGTTTATAACTACCTAGATGTAATACACACTTACCATTTATACCTAATAATTTAAATATTTCTAAGTGAAACTTTAGTATTTCTATACTATTATCGGTAACACTTTTCTTTTCACTAGTTAATAGACAAAATTCGTCAGGATGTGTATCTATTCTAATATTATACTTATTTATAGTTTCCTTTAATTTATTAAAATCATCTTTAAATACTTTCTTATAATCAATATTAACATTTGGATGCGTAAGTAAGGGAAACATAGTATGAGTCATTCTATAGAATTTAATCTTGTTATCATAGTTATATTTTAAGACCTTTTGAAAGTTTTTAAAGTTTAGTTTTATTCTTTTTGTTAGTAAATCTATTCCTTTGTCATTATCATATTTAGAAAACTCTTTAAAAGTTAAATTATGAGAATATATATCTAAAAGAGTTGGGGGATTACCTACATAACCTAAATTTATTTTCATTAAAATTTCACCATTTATAGTTTTAATAATTATTGACTTTTTATACTTTTTATCTATAATAATGTTTAGAAAAAGGAGGAATTTTATTATGAAAGGAACTTTTGATAAAGAAACAATAGAGTTTTCTGTTAGTTTTTATAATCCCTATCAAAAAAATAATTATTTTAATATTAGTTTTGATGAGATATATGGTTTAGGACCAAGTGATTCAAAAGATAGTATCTTTTCTCTTAAAGCAGATAGTCTAGCAAAAGATACAGGAAGTCCACTTAAGTCTGTTACATTTAATAAAATTAATACTGATGAAAGTTTAACTTATGAAGATGCTGTTGAAAAATATATTAAAGATAATTATTTAGAATTTAATAAATTAGAAATGAATGTTGCTCTTTGCTTTTTAGAAAGATATTGTATAGACTATGAAGAAGTAAAAGATGTAAGAAGAAACTATAAAAATAAAACTAGATTATAACGAAAGGAGAACTAGTATGGATAAAGAAAAACTTGCTAAATTAAGAGATTATTATAAAGATGAATTAACTATTATTGGCTTTAATGATTTAGAAGTAGTAAATAATGCTAGTTCTTTTTTTAAGAAAGATTTATTAGATTATTTAAGTGAACTTTTAAGTACTGATGAGTTAAAGACAACAGTAGTAGATGCTTTTTCACCTTTAATGAATAAAACAGAACATATTAATTATTTTTTAAAGAGTAATCTAAGTATTGAAGAGATAAAATTGTCTAAAGTCTATAGTACTGTTTTAACTTTGGAAAAGTTTATGGTAAATAGGCACTTACCTAAAGCATTAGGAAAAATAGGATATTTATCTACTTTTAGAAATCTAATTAATAGAGATGATGATACTACTTGTATAACTTCTTTATTAGAAGAAGCATCTAATCCGATAATAATTTATTCTAGTGGTTATAGTAATTTAAAAAGAGAGATAGATTTTGATGGAGTAAATCCTCCTAATAATATTGATTATACTTTAAGTAAAGTTAAGAGTAAAAAGACATTAAATAAAGTTATGACAGGAGTAGAAAGAAACTTTTATAATATTTTATCTATTAATGATAAAAGTGATATCTATGTATTAAATGCTCCTCTTCCTAATACTTTAGAAGAAGTTAGGAACTTAGTAATCTCTTTTAATGAATCTTTATATAATTTATGTGCTAAATATAAATTAACTTATATAGATAGAAATAGTATAGATAATAATTCTAAATCATTAAGTGAAGAGATAGCGACTGCCATATATATTAATAAATTTATTACAGAAAGAAAACAAGTAAGAGAATATAGTGACTTTGGATATAACTCTAAAGGAGCTTTAGGAGTTATGGATAATGCTTTTAGAGACTTTAGAGAAAAAGAGAGTTTAGCGATGATGAAAGATGGATATGAAAAAGAACATTTATTAGATATTTCTAATGAAGATAAAGATGCTTATGTTGTTTTTGATAAAGTACAAAAGGTATTGACTAAGAAGAAGAGAAAATATAGCCCAAGAGTTGTATAATTAAGATAAACTATTTACAAAATAATATTTATTTGATATATTCTTATTGACGTTTATGCTTAAAACTTAACTTTTTATTTAACTGCATATTAATTTATGCGGGTTTTCTTCGTTTTCAAAGAACTTTACTAATAATTAGAAGGAGGGATAATATGTCTATTAGTAAAGAAGAAATAGTAAAAGAAAAGAAGAAGTTACAGGATGTTTTAGAGAAACTTGATAAAGAGATTAATGAAGCTAGCAGTGATTTGTTCATAAAGGAAGAAGAACTTATTAACTTTAGAAAGCTTAATTACGAGGATAAATCATCTTTTGATAGTGCCGAATTTAATCAAGTAATGGCAAGTGATGAGTTAGAAGCTTTAAGAGTACTTAGTAAAAGAAAGTATTATAAGTCTTTAATTAATATTAAAGATAAGCCTTATTTTGCATCATTCCTCTATAAAGATAATGAAGGTAATACTTATGATATTTATATGGCTTTAACTTATTTAAAAGATGAGAATTATGATAATATTCTTTATGACTGGCGAAGTCCTATTTGCAGTTTGTTTTATGATTATGAAGTAGGGCCTTGTAAATATAGAGTAGATGATTATTTGAATGTTGGTAATCTTCTAAAGAAAAGACAATACATAATTGAAAATAGAAATCTTATTAATGTTTTTGATAATTCTCTAAATATTGATGATGAACTATTACAAAAAGTAATCGCTACAACTGATAATGACAAGATGAAAAATATTGTTAATACCATCCAAGCTGAACAAAATAAAATAATTCGTAATTTAGATGATCATAATTTAATTGTACAAGGTATCGCTGGAAGCGGTAAAACATCAGTTGCCCTACATCGTATTGCTTTCCTTTTATATCGTATCAAAAACTTAAGTTCAAATAATGTTTTAATTTTTTCACCTAATAAGATTTTTTCCGAGTATATCTCTAATGTCTTACCAGAATTAGGAGAAGCGAACACCCTAGAGACAACCTTCAGCGATTATTTAAGTTATTTCTTAAAAGAATATAAAAATATTGAAAGTTTTCCATCTTTTATTAGTAAATATTATAAAGGTGATAAAAGTAATGTAGATATTATTAAATATAAACAAAGTAAAGAGATTATTAAAGATTTAGATAATTATATTAGTGCCTTTATAAAGAATTTTAAAGTTATTAATGATATAGAACTAGATAAGATAAATGAAGTTACTAAGGATGAATTAAACTACTTACTTAAAGATAAATATAGTAGATTTCCTTTGGTAGAAAGAATTGATGAAGCGGCTAAGTATTTATCATTAAAATATTATGGTACTCCTGGTAAGAGAAAAGCACCTATTAGAAAATTGATTAAAGATAATATTAATGCTTCTTTAAATATTAAAGATATTTATAAAGATTTCTTTAAAAGTAATTATGCTAAATATAGGTTAGAGATAAAAAATACTAAAGTAATAGATTATGATGATGCTTTACTAGTATCCTATTTAAAAGGCAAGTTATTTGGTTTTCCCTATAATAACTATATTAAGCAAGTAGTAATAGATGAAGCCCAAGATTATAATTATTTACAATATGTGATTATTAAAGAGATGTTTAAAAAAGCAGACTTTACAATATTAGGAGATGTTAATCAGAATATTAATCCTTATTATAAATATGCTTCTTTAAAAGAGTTAAAAGAGATATTTAATGACAGTAATTATTTAGAACTATTAAAGACTTATAGATCTACTAAAGAAATAATAGAATATACTAATAAGATACTGAATTTAGATTATGTTAATGCCATTAAGAAGAGTAATAATAAAGATGTTATAATTAGAAAGCCTAAAGATATAAAAGAGTCATTGCTTAATGATATAAAAAGTCTTACCAATACATATAAGTCCCTTGCTATCATTACTAAAGAAGATAGAGAAGCAGAACTTATCTATGATTTATTAAAAGATAAACTTAATATTAGTTTACTAACCGAAGAGTCTAAATCATTTATTAAAGATTTAGTAGTAGTTCCAAGTTATATTGCTAAAGGGTTAGAGTTTGATAGTGTCATTATAATAGATAGTGATGAGTCTTTTAAGAAGAATAAATATTTATATTATGTCGCTTGTACGAGAGCGAGAGAGGAGCTTATTATTTATGAGTAAAATATATTTAGATAAAGTAGGTTATGAAAATTATTTAAAGAGCCTTGAAGATATAAAAAAAGAAATAGATGCTAATGCTAAACTTATGAGTATTTATGCTAATGATGATGCTTATGGAGATGGTTGGCACGATAACTTTGCTTATGAAGAGACTATGCATAAGGAAGCAGAACTATTTCAAAAGTATAACAAAAAGAAAAGTATGTTAAAAGATATAGTTATTGTAGATAAGGAATCTAATGGAACAGTTAGTCTTAATATGAAAGTAGAGTTATTATTTATTGATGATGAGACAGTTGAAGAATATATAATAACTGGAGATATTAATAGTAATATAGATGATAATAGTATAACAATAAACAGTCCCTTAGGTTCTGCTATTTATGGTAAAAATGTAGGAGATAAAGTAAGTTATAAAGTTAGGGATAATACTTATAATGTAGAGATATTAGGGATAGAAAATTGCAGTTAAAATAATCTTTCTAAAAATTAATAGATGTGCTAGAATAAAATAAAAAAACAGGAGGAGTTAATTTATGTTTGGCAAAAAGAAAAAGAATGCTGTTGATGCTAGAGATAACAACGATTCACAAGAAAAATATACTATGAAAGAAAGATATAATGCTGAAGATTTATATTTGGCAAGATTAAAATGGGTTTCAAGTGATAATGTAGATTTTTCTGGACCTATGAATAAAGAAACAGAAATAAAATATCTTTTTGAAAAAGAAGGAGAGAGATATAAAGAAATTTTTACAGGTTTTGAAGCTGATATAATTGAAGAACACTTTAATTTACCATATGTTATAGATATTGTACCTTTAACTGAAGTTCATGAAAAATTTAAAGGAACAAAGTTTCCTAGATTAGGAATGTTAACATTATTTAATGAAGTTAATAAAAAAGAAAAGCAAGAAGAACGAAGTTTTCAAAAGAGATTGGAGAGTGATAATAAGTGAACTTATTTGATTATCAAGAATTAATAGATGACAAGCCAATGCATATAGCTACTGTAAATAGTAAGAATAATCCAAATTTAGCAGTAGCATCAGATGTTAGAGTTATAGAAAAAGATAAAATTATAATATCAGTTAATGAAATGGTTCATACAGAGGAAAATATTGAATATAATCCTAATGTTGTCCTTACTGTTTTTGATAATGATTATAAAGGTTTAAGAATATTTGGTAAAGCTAATTACTATACTGATGGTAAATACTATGATTTTTGTATGAAAACGTTTTTTGGTAATGGTGAAGTTACACCGTTTGGTGCTACTAAGCCTAAAGGTGCTATTGTAGTTAATGTAACAAGAGTTGAGAAATTAGTTTAAGATACTTTAATATAGGTATCTTTTTAATTTTTAGAGCAAAAAAATGTTTCTCGTTAATTATATATATGAGGAGGA
>CALVKV010000057.1 GCA_944333305.1 uncultured Bacilli bacterium | reverse complement strand
ATGAAAAAAATAGTGCTTAACACACTATATTTTCATGATGTTTTACAATTTTCTCAAATTAAGCTGTGAATAGTAACTGCTTTTCCTTGTATTTTTTCATAAAATATGATAAAATAACACCAAATTGAAGGGGTATGTAGTATGAGTAGTAAAGAGCGTGTGTTTGCAAAAGGATACAGTGGAAAGAAATTATTTTTAATATTTGTTATAGGTTCTATCTTTGGAGCCTTTTATGAACAAATACTTAACCTAATTAAAGTTTATCTTGCTACAGGAGATATCGTTTGGGAATTAAGAAGAGGAGTAATTTATGGACCTTTTAGTCCAATCTATGGAGCAGGTGCTGTTTTATTTGTTTATTTATTAGTAAAACCAAATTATTCTAATATCAAAACTTATATTTATGGTTGCCTATTAGGAGGAGGCTTTGAATATTTAATAAGTTTATTACAAGAAATATTTACTCATACTAGATCTTGGGATTATTCTAGTTACTTTTTAAACATAGACGGTAGAACAACTATTCCTTATATGTTAGTATGGGGTATCTTTACTCTAATCTTTGCCAAAATAATTTATCCATTTCTTTCTAAGTGGATAGAAAAAATACCTGTAAATATAGGTAATATAATTTTCTATATCTTGTTAATATTCTTAATAATTGATATGTTTATATCATGGACCGCTTTATTTAGAAGTGCTATGAGAAGAAATGATATTGAACCTATCACTCCAGTTGGTAGACTCTATGATAAAGTCTATCCCGATAGTGTTTTATCTAAAAGTTTTCCTAATATGGATTTTAAAGTTAGAAAGGGTAAGTAGTATGATAACATTAATCTGTTTAATTTTGATATTTATAGCATCTTACTTACTAGTAAAAGAATATCTAGTTGCTTTAAAAGGTTCTAAAATAACTTTAAAAAGAACCTATGATACTCCAACATTTGCTATTTTAATACCAGCACGAGATGAATCTTTAGTAATACCTAACCTTTTAGATAGCATTAAAAAGCAAACTTTTAAAATAGAAGCTAAAGATATTTATATTATTGTAGAGTCTAAAAAAGACAAAACAGTTGATATTGCAAACAAAAGAGGTATTAATATAATCTACCGTAAAAATTTAACCAATAGAAGAAGAAAAGGTTATGCCTTAGATGATGCCATCAAAGAGATAATCAAAGATAAAAAACACTATGATGCTTATTTTATTTTTGATGCTGATAATGTTTTAGATCGCAATTTCTTTAAGGAAATGGTTAAAAGTTATAAAAAAGGGTATGATATAGGTATAGGTTACCGTAATACTAAAAACGGTAATGCTAGTATATATTCCGCTGCTTCTTCCTTAACTTTTTCTATGATTAATACATTTTCAAATAATTATAAGTTAAAACATAATTTAAATTTAACCATTAGTGGCACAGGTTTTTATATAAAAGGTAAAATATTAGAAGATTTAGGTGGCTATCCTTTTAATAGTCTAACTGAAGATTATGAATTTACTTTATATGCTACCATAAATGATTTAACATCTACTTATAATATGAAAGCCAAATATTTTGATGAACAACCAACTAGTTATAATGTTACAATTAAACAAAGAACAAGATGGGTAAAAGGTTACTTTGATTCAAGAAATAAATATTATCCTCTATTAAAAGCTAAAGTTTTAAAAAAAGATAATAATTACCCATCAGCATATATCGCTTTAGTAGGAGTTAAACCCTATATTTTATTAGTTGTAAGTGTTATACTATATCTAGCTAATTTAATATATAGAATAGTTTCTAATTCTATAGTTAAAGTTGAAAGCTATAATCTTTTATTACAAGTATTATTAATTATAGTAGCAGTCTATTTAGTTCTTTTAATATTTACAGGTATTCTTTTAATAAAAGAAAAAGATAATCTTAGATTAAATAGAAAAATGAAAGTAAAAGCTTTATTTTATAATCCTATTTTTTTGGCAAGTTATGTAAAGTGTTTATATTTAGCTTTAAAAAATAAAGATTTAACTTGGGAAAAGATAGAACATACTGCTAATATAAAAGAGGAGGAGTTAAAGAAATGATAACTTTAGTTAAAGATTACCATGAGGCTATGGGAATTACTCATAATGGTACCATGCATGATGATGAAGTATTCGCTACGGCTTTCCTAGATTTATATTTTAATGACTTTAAAGTAGCAAGAGTAAGTGAAGTAAAAGATGATATTTCTCCTAAAACTATAGTTTATGATATTGGTAGAGGTAAATTAGACCATCATCAAGTAGATGCTAAAGTTAGAGAAAATGGAATTAAATACTCATCTTTTGGCCTTCTTTTTGAAGAGTATGGGCCTCTTTATTTAAAAAAGTTAAAAATAAAAAATGCTAAAGAAGTTTATAACTATTTTGTTAAAGACTTTATAGAAGCGATAGATGCCATTGATAATGGCATTTTTCCTGACATTAAATCTTCATATAAAATTAAAATAATTGGGGATTTAATGAAATTATTTAATCCCAGTTATTTAAGTAATGATAATTCTGATGAACAATTCTTAAAAGCTGTCACTATCGCTAAAGTAATAATAGAAGAAGAATTAAAACAAGTTATAGGAAAAGTTGCAGCAAGTAAAAAAGTTAAAACTATTTTAAATAAAACTAAAGGACCTATTTTAATATTAGATGAATATTTACCATATCAAGAATCATTATTAAGTTCCCCTAAAGGTAAAGATATAAAACTAGTTATATATCCTACTAATAGAGGAGGATATGGTGTTAAAACAGTTCCTATTAGTTTAACAGATAAAAATAGTAGAGTTTATTTTCCTAAAGGCTGGGGAGGTCTTACTAATGAAGCTTTAGAAAAAGAAACAGGAGTTAAAGGCGCTACCTTTTGCCATATTAATAGATTTTTGCTAACATCAAAAGATTTAGACTCTGCTTTAGAACTAGCAAAGATTACTATTAATATAAATGAAAAAAATTAAGATAATAAATGTTGTAATAAAAGTAATATAGGTTAAAATAATAACAGGAGGAATGAATATGGATAATGACGGAAAAAACTTAAAGAAGATAATGACAGTTATAACAGTTATCATAACTATTCTTTTAGTTGCATTTATCATTTATGCTGTTAAAATGAATCTTTTAACAAGTCCAGAACTTTTAGTTGAAAGAATCAAAGAATATGGTTTAATTGGTCCTATTATTTTCTTATTTCTTCAAACTGTTCAAGTCATTTTCCCAGTTATTCCTGGGGGTGCTTCCTGTCTTGCTGGAACTCTTGCTTTTGGACCAATAGAAGGTTTTATTTATAATTATGTAGGTTTAACTTTAGGAAGTATTATTGCCTATATGCTAAGTAGAAACTTTGGCCTTCCTTTAATAAAAAAACTATTTAAAGAAGAAACAATAAATAAATATTTAAAATATATTAGAACAAAAAAGTTTGAAAAAATATTTTTTTGGGGTATTTTCTTACCAGGTGCCCCTGATGATTTATTATGCTATATCGCTGGTATTAGCAATTTGACCTTTAAAAAATTTGTTATTATAATATTAATAGGTAAACCATTAACCTTAATATTCTATAGTTTGTTTGTAAAATTATTTTAAGGAGTTTTTATGAGACATGTTAGTTATCTTTCATTTTATGAAAGTCCCATTGGCTTAATTAGAATTAACACTAGTGATTATGATGTTTTGTCAATAAGATTTATTTTAGAAAAGGAAGAAACTGAAAGAGAAAATACTTTAAGTATTAAAGTAAAAGAGGAACTAGATTTATATTTTAAAGGTAAACTGACATCATTTTCATTTTATAATTATTTAATATCAGGTCTAGAAGCTAGAGTTTTAGAAGCAGTAAGTCATATTCCATATGGAGAAACTATAACTTATAAAGATATTGCTAAAACTCTTGGCAATGAAGAGATGGTAAGCCCTGTAATAACAGTTTTAAACAATAATCCTTGTCCTATTTTAATACCTTGCCATAGAGTTATAGAAAGTAAAGAAACACATGGAAGTTATGTATCTGATATAGAAAAAAAAGAGTTTCTTTTAAGCTTAGAATCCAAAAAGAAAACGATGCTTTGATTTTTTTGTAAAGAACCAGATTTAATTGCTTTTTAAGTTGAAGTTAAAATAAGACTATGCTATTATTATAATAGGTGATGAGTATATGACTGAAACGGTTTATAGTGAAGAAAATATGAGAGTTCTACTATTCTATGTAATAATACCTTTAATAGTAATTCTCATTTTATTTTTTATTATAACAAAGCTATATGAACATTTTAACAAGAATAAAGATAAAAATCGTACTAACTTTGTAATTAATTATTGGAGCAACGTTATGGGAATAATATTTACAGCTATTCTTTTATCTGTATCTATTGGTTTTTCTTTAGCATTTACAGAAAATGTAAGAGCCTTAAATGCAGTAGATGAAAATATAGTTTTTTACTATTTCTTTATGGTATTTCCTATATTTCCATTAATTTTCTTAATTTATTATATTTGTAAATTTATTATTAACATTAGAAGAAAAGAAAAACTCGATAAACAGGAAAGTGAGGAATAACGATTATGAAAGAAAAAAAAGAAAGTTCATTTATAAATATATTTGTTTATCTTTTAATAGTAATTATAATTTTATTAATTATCGCACCACCTTTAACTAGAGTATTTCTTAGCGAAGAGACTACAAATATTAATAATTCTAATATTAGTAATGATAATGCTTTAACCAGCGCCACTGCTTTAACTTGCAGAAGAGAAGCAACTGTAGGCACTATGATTTATAATATTACTATCACTAGTAATTATGGTAATGATATTTTAAATAAAGTTACTTTTGTCTATGATGGGCCTGCTACAGTAGATCCTACTATTGTTGATAATCCTATTTTAACAGAAATGAATAATATCAGAAATTCTGGACTAGTAGAAGAAACAACAGATAATTTATCAACAACCTTTGTATTAACAAAAGAAACGAAAGAAGCTAACCCTTCTAATACAAGCTTAGATGCTTTCTTTCAACCACTAGAGAATCAACAAGCTAATCTTGAAGCTTTAGGGTATACTTGTTCAACCATAACTGCTTAATAACACAAATAATTAAAGACAAAGTGATAAGAAGAGAAAATAATAAATAGAAACTTATAATATAACTCAATCTCCCTAAAATAAAAGTACTAGATAAACTATTTATAACTAACATAAAAGGATAGTTATAATTAGTTAAAACATTAATACTACAAGAAAAATATAATAGTAAATATTGAATTAAGATTACTAAAATCCCAATAATTAAAGCAAGATATAAATACCTATCTTGTTTTTTAGTGCCATCTATTTCTTTATATGGAATAAATAATAATAAAGAAAGAGGAATTATTTCATAAATAAAGAATAATAAACTACCTTTAAAGATACTTATGACATCACTATTAAAAGGTACTCTTAAATAAGTTAAATCCAAACTGAAACTGCTACCTATAATATTAATAACAAATAAAGGTACAAAAATAAAACTAAGAATTAAAGAAAGGCTAGTTAATTCTTTATAACTCTGATTAGAGGATACTAAACACATTAACAAAAGAAGAATAAGAATGCTATAGAAATTACCACTACTTAAAAAAGAATCTTTAATAAAATTAGTACTTTCTATTATTAAATAAATAAAGATTGTTAAATAAATTAAAGATATTATTATTTTTAAAAATCTTTTTTCTATTTTAAAATTCTTTCTTAGTTTTAAAATAACTTTAAATAAAAGTATAACCAAAATACTACCTAAAATAATACTAGTAATAGTATCTTGTTTGCTAACATTAATAATATTTTCTATAAAAAGAGGAAAAGACGAAGTTGTTAAAAAGAAAGTTAAACTAGCTAGTTGTAATAATCCTATTTTTTTATTAACCATAATTATTATTATCCTCCTCTTTTAACTTAATATTAATACTTATGTCCGCCTTATTATATGTACTATAATTAGCATTTCTTGTTTTTAAATAAATATAATTAATAACATTAGAAATATTATAGTTATTCTTTCTTTCATTATTAACCAATTCAAAAATATTATCTTTTAAATCTTTAATAACTATATTTTTTAATTCTGTTAAATCATCACTATCAGGGCTATCAATTTTACCTTCAACTTTTATATTAATGGTATTATTTTTATAACTTATTCGTGGTTTTAAATCATACACATTTACTTCATAATAATCATTGTTTAATTGTACTTTAGTATTAAAAGCATTAATTTTGTTATTAATTAAATAATTAGCTCTTGCTAAACTCCTTCCTAAAATAATTTTTGAAGAAGGAATATAAATACCTTCACTTCTTAAATTGTTTTTATAACTAATAAGAGGAATACTAGCATCCTTAATATCATCTAAACTACTACTTAGAAATTCTTTAAAAGTAACATTAATAATACTGGCACTTTCGTTTTTTTCTTTATTTATAAAACTTTTATAATCATTACGTTTATGATAATTCTTAAACAATTCTTCCAAACCATCTTCTGTTCCTAAAACTAAATAATCAATAGCTGTAAATTCATCTTTAAAGAAATTAAGAGTTTTATTATCTATAATATTAGTATTTAAAACAACTACTTCTAAATGCTTATAATAAGTCTTTTTATTATCAATATTTTTAGCTTTTAAAAAGACTTCTCCTAAACTATCACCCTTAACATTATAGACTTTATTATCATCATTAATAACATTTAAGTAAAGAGAATACTTATTATCTTTAAATTCTATACCTAGGGTATCAACAACTGCAAGACTATTTAATTCATCATAAGGTGTAAAGCCTAAGAATATTAATAGTACAATTAATAATATAATAATCTTTTTCATGAATCTCTCTCCCTTATTCTGTTTTTAGTAAGTAAAGGATTTCTTTTTCTAATACCTTTATGAGCCCCCTTAATTATAGTGTCTTTAATTTCTTCTTTTATGAAAGGAGAAAAAGGTGCTGTATAAGGAACAGAAAGTGAAGAAGTAGTAACTAAAGATGAAAGTAAAATAATAAAACCTGTAAATATTCCAAATAGTCCAAAAAACATAGCGAGGAACATAAGGATAAAGCGCCACCATCTAAGAGCATAAATCATTTCAGCGGAAGAAAAGGCAAGACCAGATATTGCTGATATCGATATAACTATAATCATAATAGGAGAAATTATCCCCGCAGCCACTGCTGCATCTCCTAAGATTAAACCACCAAGTATTGATACAGAAGTTCCCATACTAGCTGGTTTCCTAATATCACTTTCTCTTAGTATTTCAAAAGATATACTCATAAATAAAGCTTCAATTAAAGCTGAGAAGGGTACAGTACTTCTTTGTTCAAGGAAATTTAGAAATAAAGAGAGTGATATAATATCTTGATTATGAGTAGTTAGAGCAATATATAGAGCAGGCGTAAAAATAGATATTATAAAAGCAAGCAATCTAATTATTCTAATAAAAGAAGTATTAATTGCTTTTTCATAATAGTCATCACTAGTGTGTAAATAATCAATAAAAAAAGTAGGAGTAATTAAAACGTATGGAGAATTATCAGCAACTATAGCAATCTTACCTTCAAGTAGAGCTTGACTAACTTTATCAGGTCTCTCTGTAGAAGTTATAGTAGGAAAGAAAAAATTAGTCTTATTATCCAAATAACTTTTTAAACTGCCAACATCAATAATCCCATCAACATTGATTTTATTAAGTTTATTTTTGATAATATCAACATTTTTCTTTAAAGCGATTGTTTTCATATATAAAATACCAATCTTAGTTTTACTAGATTTACCAATAAACATCCCATCAACATATAAATCGCATGTTCTAATCCGTCTTCTAATAAGCCCGACATTTGTATTGAAATTTTCATTAAATGCATCTTTACTACCAGTTATACTTGCTTCATTACTAACTTCAGGAATACCTCTATCAACACTAGATCGCGCTTCAATCACTATCGCTTCATTATCGCTATAAACTAAAAGTGCGAAACCCATACAAATATAATCTGTCATATCACTTAATTTATTTAATATTTTTCCATTGTTAGTAGGAATAAAATTAAGAAGTTCTCTACCAATATCATTACTTTGGAACTTAATAGTTAAAAGTCTTTTTAAAATAAAATCATTTACATAATCAGAACTACCTAAAGTTTCACTCATTACAAGAGTAATTTCTCTATTATCTATAATAAATGGTCTAACAATTAAATCAGTGGCATTACCAAAAGCTTTTTTAATCTCATCAACAAGCATAACTTCACCTCATTTCACTTTTAGTATTACCAAAATAA
>CALVKV010000056.1 GCA_944333305.1 uncultured Bacilli bacterium | reverse complement strand
ATGTATTAGATATTAAAAGTTATAGTATTAAATCTCATCATGATGTAAATAGTAATATAAGAGCATTTAATGAAGTACTGGGAATTGTAGATGATACTATAGATGAATATGATGATAAGATGAAAGTAATGACTAAGAGTGGTATTTAATCACTCTTATTTTTTTAGTAAATTTCTTTATTTTGTTAATAATATTAATGTAAACTAGATACCCTTTTGTTTGAAGTAACTTTTAAATTAATATATACTAGTATTATAAATAGAAAGGAAAGTATAGTTATGGTTTTAGATATAGTTCTTTTATTAGTAGGATTTGCTATTATTATTAAATCATCAGATGTTTTAGTAGATGCTGCTTCATCATTAGCTTTAAAGTTAAGAGTTCCTAAGATGTTAATTGCTCTTACAATTGTCTCTTTTGGAACTTGTGCTCCTGAAATTGCTATATCTTTTAGAAGTATTGCAAGTGGTGATGGAGTTATGGCTTTTGCAAATGTTGTTGGTAGCTCGATTGTAAATGTTTTCTTAATTATAGGACTTGCTAGTTTTATTAGACCTATTAAAGTAAGACATGCAACGGTAAAAAAAGAGCTACCTTTACTATTAATAGTTACAACAGCTTTTTCTATTCTTATGTTAGATAGTGCTTTTAATCCTTTAACTGATAATGTTTTTTCAAGACGTGATAGTATTATTTTAATTTTATTGTTTTGTATGTTTCTTTTATATTTGGTAGGGATGTTATTTAAACGTAATAATAAAAGTGAAGAAGAAATAGAAAAGGGAAAATATTCTCCTCTTGTTTCTTGTTTCCTTTTACTAGTTACAATTGTTTTAATAATTTATAGTAGTGATTTAATTGTAGAGTCTGCTAAAAACATTGCAAGTTTTTTGAAGATAAGTGAAAAGGCAATTACAATGACTGCTATTGTTATAGGAACAAGCTTACCTGAGATGATAATGACAGTAATAAGTGCTAAAAAAGGTGAGTTTGATATGGCTATTGGTAATATTATTGGTACTAATATTTTTAATATATGTATAGTATTAGGACTACCTATTTTAATTTTTGGTAATATAGCTTTAGAGAGCTTTGGTTTTGTTGATATACTTGCTGTCTTTTTATCTTCCTTTCTTTTATTTATATTTGCAAGGAGTGAAAGAGTAGTTAGTAAAAAAGAAGGAACTATTATGTTAATAGTATTTGTTCTTTATTATGTATATATGTTATTCTTTTAGTATATTAAACGGAGGTGCTACAAAATGGAAAAAAACGAAGTAATAGATGCAATAAAACTTTTAAGAAAATACAATATGGAAACTAATAGAATTGAAGCTAAAAGTGCTCTATTAGGCTTTCCTAAAAAATGTTATGATACAATATCTAGTTTTTCTAATAAATATGGTGGCATTATTATTTTTGGCTTAAGTGAGGATGATAATTTTAAAACAGAGGGTGTTTATGATATAAATGATTTACAGAAGCAAATAACTTCTTTATGTAGTGATGCTATGGTTCCTAGTGTTAGAACAGATATACTACCTCTAGAATTTGAAGGTAAGAATATTCTTGCTGTAAAAATAGATGAATTAAGACAAAATAAAAAACCTTGTTATTATAAACCTAAAGGTTTAAAAGCAGGTTCTTATACAAGAGAAGGCGATAGAGATGAGTTGTTAACTGATTATGAGATTTATGCTTTTGAAAGTTATAATGATCATATTTTTGAAGATACAAGACCAACTAAAAAATCTAGTATTGAAGATTTAAATAAGGAAAGCTTAAAAGAATATCTTAATAAAATAAAAGAAATAAAACCAAACTTTTCTAAAAATAATTATGAAAAAAATTTAAAATTATGTGGTATAGTTGATAATGATAATAATAAAACATATCCAACACTTGCTGGGACACTTATTTTTGGAGAATATCCACAAAGTTTTTATCCACAATTATTTGTTGCTTGTTCTGTTATGCCGGGAACAAAATTAGGTGATGTAGGTCCTTTAGGTGAGAGATTTATTGATAATCAAAGGGTAGAGGGAACTATAGAAGAGATGCTTGAAGGAACTATGAGATTTTTAAGAAGAAATATGAAGACTATGGTAATAATAGATTCTGATGGTAAAAGAGAAAATAGAACTGAATATCCTTTAGAAGCTTTAAGAGAAGCAGTTGCTAATGCTTTAATACATAGAGATTATAGTAAAGAAACGGAAAGTGCTTTTATTTCTGTTTATATGTATGAAAATAGAGTAGAGATATTAAATCCTGGCGCTTTATATGGTACTAATAAACTAGAGAAACTTGGTACTGATACTATGATGGAGTCAAGAAATCCTACATTAGTTAGATTATTAGAAGAAAAAGGTTCTGTAATAGAAAATAGACATACAGGTATACCGACTATGAAAAGAGAAATGGCAAAGTATGAATTGCCTGAACCTGAATTTTATGAAGAAAGAGGAAGTTTTAAGGTTATTTTTAGGAATGGTATGGATTTAGGAATAAAAATTTGGAATGGGAAAAAAGTTACTTTACAAAGTGATACACAAAGTGATACACAAAGTGATACACAAAGTGCAATACTTGATGAGGTGTTAATGTTTTGTAAAGAGCCAAAAACTGCTAAAGAAATTAGAGAACATATTGGTATTTCTTCAAAAAGATATGTTGCTTATAAAATATTAAAACCGCTTATTGCTCTTTCTAAGTTAGAATATACTAATAAGAAAAGTATTAATGCTAGAAATCAAAGATATGTAACTGTTAGGGATAATAAAAAATAGGAAGTGTAATAATTATATGAGTACAAAGTATTTAAAAGTAATGTTTGATGATATTAGTAGTGCTAATAATGATTTAAAATATAAAATAAATGAAGTTAATATTGATAACAACTTTAATCCTAAAGCTAGTAGTCCTAAAGATATGGGTGGTTTTAACTTTTCGACTGAAGATAAGATATTTAGGTGGCTAGTTAGAGGAGATACTTTATATGATGTAATAATACCAGAAGATGCTGTAGTTATTAATGTTCCAAGCGAGACTGCTCCTAATGGTGTATTTAGGACTAATAAAATAAATTTAACTAATAAAAGAAAGATTACAGATGAGGTGGCAATGTATTTCTATAAAAAGTCTAAATTACCTGAAAAGTCATATTATAAAGCTTTAGCAGGTATCATGGTAAGAGGTTATAAAAATACATGTTTACAGTTGATTAGAGATAAAGTTAATAAGGATAATATAGATTTAGTATTAAAAGAAATCAATGATTTTGTAGAGCCTAATATGAGTAAAGAAGACGTTAATAATCATGAAGTCTTTTATGAAGTTATGGATATTTTAAAAGAAATAAAAAGTGATTTGCTTATCTGTTTAAATGTAGATAAATCTCCATATACTAAAATACTATCTAATGATAAATTTATTAATTTAACAGGAGAAAGTGGAAGTGGTAAATCATATTATGTTAGAAAATATTTTAATAGTAGTGATTATATTGTAATTGATACTGATGAAGTATTTTCAAGATATGATAAAGCTAGTGGTATAAATAAAGAATTAGGTAGTTGGTTTAGAATTAAATATGATAAATTACCAGATATTTGTGAAGATTTTGCTTTAATCTATAAAGATATATTAAATTATTTTAATGATAGTGATAAAACTATTGTAATAGACTCGGCACAGTTTAGAAATTTAAGGACAAAGGAAGAGTTAAGCTTATTAAAAGGAAAAATTATAATTATTAGAACGTGTCTTGATAATTGCTATTATAGATGTATTGAAAGATGGAAGAATAAGAAAAATAATAATTATTCTAAAGAAGAATTAGAAAATTTTAAGAATAAGAAGTTAGGTATATATAGATGGTATAAAAGTTTAAATAACTTTATTACTAATATTGATAATTATAAAATAAGTGTCAAGTGAGTGACAATCCCTTTAAATTATTTTTTAGTTTTGTTATACTGAAATAGTAGAAGGTGAAGTTATGGCAAAAAGAAAAAAGAAAAAAGAAACTAAAAAAGGATTTGCTCATTCTATAGAATTGTATGGAGTATTACTTGTACTTGCTTCCATACTTGGTATTGGGAGATATGGTCCTGTTGGCGGGATGATTGCATCTTTTGCAATTTTTCTTGTGGGGGTTTTTTATAATGTCTTATTAGTTGTTTTGTTGGTTTTAGGAGCATATTTAATTATAAATAGAGAGTGGCCTAATTTGTTTACAACTAAGATGTTAGGAATTTACTTGTTAGTTATAGGACTTTTAGTTTTAATGCATGAAAATTATTTATTACAAAATGATAGTAATGCTATAAATGTATTTAGTGAAACAGTAGATCAATTAATTAATTCTTTTTCTGATGTAATGAAAGGGGCAAGACCTGAAGCGATAGGTGGAGGTATTATTGGTTGTACTTTTGGAGTCTTGTTTATGTTGCTTTTCTCTTATAATGGAATGCAAATAATCGCTTGGACTTTAATCGTTTTAGGATTTTGTTTATTTACTGGATTTTCTATTGTTGATTTTGTTAAGAATAGTGCTAAGAAAGCAAAAGAGAAATTTCCTAAGAGAGAGAAAACAAATGGTGAAGAAGAAAGTGATAGTAAAAAGCCTATTATTACAGGAAATGAAGAACCAGTACTTGGAGAGATTAAAGATGATGATAAGAAAATTGTTATATCTAGTATAGACCAATTAACAAAAGCGAAAGTTAATGAAGAGGAGCATGATAATAAAGAGGATATTAGTGCTCTTGATAGTGATGTTAAGCCAGTAGTTAAACATAATTATGTATTACCATCAATTAATTTACTTGATCAACCTAAGAAAAAGAAAAATAGTGTTAATCAAAGTCAAATTGAGAAGAATATAGAAATACTTGAGAAAGTTTTAAAAGATTTTAATATTATTGGAAAAGTTGTTGAAGTGCATATTGGTCCTACAGTTACACAATATGAGTTAGAATTACATTCTGGAACTAAAGTTAGTAAACTTCTTTCTATTCATCGTGAGATTGCTCTTGCTATTGCAACTAAAGATGTTAGAATACAAGCACCTATTCCTGGTAAAAATACTGTAGGTATTGAAATCGCTAATCGTGAGACTTCACCTGTTTCCTTTAGAGAAGTTTTAGAAAAAGTACCTAAGTCACTTGATGGTTCTAAACTACTTTGTCCATTAGGTAAAAATATTATGGGTAATGTTATTTGGTGTGAGATTAATAAAACACCACATCTTTTAGTAGCAGGATCTACTGGTTCGGGTAAATCTGTTTGTATTAATGGTATTATTTGTTCTATTTTAATGAGGGCGAAACCTGATGAAGTAAAACTTGTTATGGTAGATCCTAAGAAAGTAGAACTTTCTGGTTATAATGGAGTACCTCATTTAATGAGACCAGTTGTAACTGATCCTAAGGAAGCATCTGTTGCTTTATCTAAAATAGTTGCCGAGATGGAAAGACGTTATGATACTTTTAGTGAGACTAAGACTAAAAATATTGCTACTTATAATGATTATGTAGAAAAGAAAAACAAAAATCTTTCACCTGATGAACAGATTAAAAAGATGCCATTTATTGTCGTTATCATCGACGAGTTAGCTGACCTTATGTTAGTTGCTAGTAAAGATGTAGAAGCATCTATTATGAGAATTACGCAAATGGCTCGTGCGGCTGGAATTCATTTAATTATTGCAACTCAAAGGCCATCAACGGATGTAATTACGGGTGTTGTTAAAGCGAATATTCCAAGTCGTATTTCCTTCGCTGTTTCTAGTAGTATAGATTCACGTACTATTTTAGATATGACAGGAGCAGAAAAACTACTTGGTAAAGGTGATATGTTATTCTTACCAATGGGAGAAGCTGATCCAGAACGTATTCAAGGTGCTTTTATTTCTGATGATGAGATTAAAAGAATTATTGATTATACTATTGAACAACAAAAAGCAGAGTATGATCAAGCATTTATGAATTTATCAGGAGATAGTGAAAAGAGTGTATCTCAGAAAGAAGATATGGCTCAAGTGGAAGAATATGATGATCCTTTATATAATGAGATAGTAGAATTTGTTATAGAGACTCAGAAAGCAAGTGCTTCACTTTTACAAAGAAGATTTAAACTTGGTTATAATAGGGCTGCTCGTATTATTGATTTATTAGAAGAACGTGGTATTATTGGACCACCTAATGGTTCTAAACCAAGAGAAGTACTTGTTAAGTTAGATGAACCGACTGAGGAATGATAAGAGAATTCTTAGAGAATGTCTCTTTTTCTTTGCATTTATTTATGATAAAATATGTTACGTAAAGGACTGATACTATGAAACTTTTAGGAGTTATAAGAGATAATAATTATTTAGAATATTTAAATAATGGGTTAGATGGACTTATCTTACCATTAGAAAACTTTGCAGTTGATTATTTTAAATATTATAGTATTGATGATATTAAAAAATATAAAAATACTACTGATAAATTAGTATTTGTTGTGATTAATAAAATGATATTTAATAAAGAATTAGATAATTTGTTAGATGTTTTAAAAAAAATAGAGAGTATAAACGTAGATGGTGTTTTCTTTTATGATTTAGCAGTATTTAACTTAGTTAAGGAGAATAAAATAAATATTAACTTAATTTATAATGGAACTCATATGGTTACTAATAGTGATACTATTAATTTGTATTATGATCTATGGGTAAAAGGAGCCTATTTATCTAATGAAATAACTAAAGATGAAGTTCTTAATATAAGAAGTAATACTAAAAGTGATTTATTTATTTTATTACTTGGTAATCCAGTAGTTGCTATGTCTAGAAGAAGTTTACTTACTAGTTATTTTGCAAATAAAAATAAAAGTAAAGAAGACTTAATAACTATTAAAGAGCCTAAGAGTAGACAGGAGTTCTTAGTTAAAGAAGATAGTAACGGTACTACTTTCTTTTATAATAAACGCCTTAATTTAAGCAATGTTTATAAAGAATTAGATAGTAAGGGTATTAACTATGGAATTATAGAGCAAGGTAATTATGATAGTAATCAGTATAAAGAATTAATTAAGTCTTTTGTTAATTTTGATAAGCAAAGAATAGATGAGTTAGCAGGGCATAATAGAGGATTCTTGTATAGAGAGACAATTTATAAAGTAAAGTAGGTGTAATTATGAAAAAAATAGAATTACTGGCACCAGCAGGGGATTTAGAAAGACTTAAAGTAGTGTTGTTATACGGTGCTGATGCTGTTTATGTTGGAGGGGAAAAGTTAAGTTTAAGAGCGAATGCTACTAATTTTAGTTTAGATGAATTAAAAGAAGGATGTACTTTCGCTCATAATTTGAATAAAAAAGTTTATTTAACTACTAATATTGTTTTTCATGATAAAGATAGAATAGGTATGGAAGAATATATTAAAGCGGTAATAGATACTGGTATTGATGCTTTTATTGTTAGTGATTTATATCTTGCTAAATATATTATAGATAACTATAAAAGTGTTGAAGTCCATATTTCAACTCAAGACTCTATTACTAATAAAGCAAGTGCTGTTTTCTATCGAGATTTAGGGGCTAGTAGAGTTGTTCTTGCTAGAGAATTATCAAAAGGAGAAATAAAAGAAATATCAAGTATACCTAATCTAGAGACTGAAGTCTTTATTCATGGAGCCATGTGTACTTGTTTTAGTGGTAGATGTGCTTTATCTAATTATGTTACTAATAGAGATGCTAATAGAGGTGGTTGTGCTCAAATATGTCGTTTTGCCTTTGATTATGATAGTAATGATAAATTTACTCTTGCAACTAAAGATTTAAACATGGCAATCTTTATTAAAGATTTAATTGATATTGGTGTTAGTTCCCTAAAAGTAGAAGGTAGAATGAGAAGTCTTTATTACCTTGCAACAGTTATTGGTAGTTATAGATTTTTAATAGATAGTATTTATGATGGAACATTAACGGATGAGAAATTACTTGAGTATCAAAAACGACTTGATTCTGTCGCTAATCGTGATACGACTAGTCAATATTTTAATCATTTAGCAGATGAGACAGACCAGTATTATACAGGTAGACAAGAAGTATCTAATCAAGAGTATTTAGGGCTTATAATAGGTTATGATGAAGAGATGAAATCTATTGTTTTAAAAGAACGTAACTACTTTAAAGTAGGCGATGAAGTAGAGATATTTACACCTAATGGAGAGATTTATCCTTATAGAATAGAAACTATTTATAATGAAGATAATGAAAAAATTGAAGTTGCAAGACATCCAGAAGAAATACTAAAATTACCATTTGATACAAGACTTATTCCTTATTCTATGATAAGATTAATAAAGAAA
>CALVKV010000055.1 GCA_944333305.1 uncultured Bacilli bacterium | reverse complement strand
ATTTCCTAATACAATTGGAACAATAAAAGATATAAAAATAGAAAATGATAAAGATAATAAAAATATTTTAATAAAAACTGATGATAGTGATGAAGTAGATGTAATAATTACTTTAGATAAACAAAATAGAATAATTACATACAAAAATAATAAAGTAAAGAATATAAGCGAGTCATTTCTTTACTATAATAACTCATTAACAAGTATAGAACTACCAAATGCTACAAGCATAGGTGATAGATTTCTTTATTATAATAAGATACTAACAGAAATACAATTACCAAATGTTACAAGTATAGGTAATTCATTTCTATATTTTAATAAATCATTAACACATATAGAATTACCAAATGTTATAAACATAGGCAACGGTTTTCTTGAAAGTAATGACTCATTAATAAGTATAGAACTACCAAATGTAATAAGCATAGGCGATTATTTTCTTTACTATAATAACTCATTAACAAGTATAGAATTACCAAATGTAATAGGTGTAGGTGATTGGTTCCTTGATAGAAATACCTCATTAATAAATATAGAATTACCAAATGTAATAAGTGTAGGTGGTTGGTTCCTTGATAGAAATACCTCATTAACAAATATAGAACTACCAAATGTAACAAGCATAGGCAATTATTTTCTTTACAAGAATACCTCATTAACAAGTATAAAATTACCAAGTGCTGAAATCGTTGGAAATTATTTCTGTGATGAATGTAAAAATATAGATACAGTTAATATACCATTGTTACCAGAATTAGAAGAAAGGTTAAAAGAACAAGGTAAACAATTATAAAATAATAGTAGAAAGGAATATAAATATTATGATTAAATTAATAATAGAAAATATAGATGACTATAATTATACATTAAAAGATAATAATAACAATTCCTATAATATAAATATGGAATTTTATGATATTGACGAATTACCTAAAATAGGAGATATTATTTATATAAATAGCAAGTTATTAAATAAAATTAACAATAATGTTGTAAGCTTTGGTAAGTTAGATGGTATCTATGGTAGAAAAATAACAGATGAAAATGATGAGGATGTAATAGGTGTATCAATTCATGATAAAGTAATTTACTTAAAAAGATATTATGGTTAGAGTATTTATAAAATAACACATAAATATTTACTAAAATGGAAAAATGTGATAAATAAGCTGAAAAGTGCTAGAATTTTGTTATACCGCACTGAAATTAAAAGAAAAAATAACACTAGGAGGACATATGAAAGATAAAACATTATTAATCATGGCCGCTGGAATGGGTAGTCGTTTTGGAGGCTTAAAACAATTAGAACCAGTAGGACCAAATGACGAGTTTATTATTGATTATTCTATTTATGATGCTATTAAAGCCGGTTTTAATAAGGTAGTCTTTATCATAAAAGAAGAAAACTATGATATTTTTAAAGAGACTATTGGTAAAAGAGTAGAACCTCATGTCAAAGTAGAGTATGTTTTTCAAAATAATGATAATATACCTAGTAAATATCAAGAACTATTAAAGATGAGAGTAAAACCTCTAGGTACCGCTCATGCTATACTTTGTGCTAAAGATAAAATTAATGAACCATTCGCCATAATTAATGCTGATGATTTCTATGGAAGAGATGCTTATCTAAAAGCCTCTACTTATTTATCTAATATTAAAGATAATCATTACGGTTTAATCGCTTATAGACTTGGTAATACCTTAACTCCTAATGGTTCTGCTAAACGTGGAGTTTGTAAAGTTAATGAAAATAACGAACTAATCACTTTAGTTGAAAGTAGCACAGAACTAGTTGGTGATTTAGTAAAGGTATCACCTCTTGATGGTAGTCCTAGTTTTGAAACTTCAAAAGATACTATTGCTTCTATGAATATGTTGTTATTTACACCTAGTCTATTTAAAATTTTAGAAGAAAAATTACCAATCTTTTTAGAAAATAATAAAGATAATCTTGAAAAATGTGAATTCTTAATACCAATAGTTTTAAATGAATGTGTAAAAGAAGAAAAAGTAATAGTTGATGTAGTTGAAACTAATGCAAATTGGTATGGCGTAACTTATAAAGAAGATAAAGAATTAGTAGTGAGTGCAATTAAAGAAATGATAAATAAAAAAATATATAATAATAACTTATATGGAGGTAACAATGAAAAAAGATAAAACACTATTAATTATGGCCGCTGGAATGGGATCTCGTTTTGGAGGCTTAAAACAAATTGAACAAGTAGGACCAAGTGGAGAATTCATCATAGACTATTCTATTTATGATGCTATTAAAGCAGGATTTACTAAAGTAGTATTTATTGTAAAAGAAGAATTTTATGAAAAATTTAGAGAAACAATAGGAAAAAGAGTAGAACCATATATTGAAACAGATTATGCTTTCCAAGATAATACTTATATTCCTGAACGTTTTAAACCACTAATTAAAAATAGAACTAAACCTTTAGGTACTGCATATGCCATATATTGTGCTAAAGATAAAATCAAAGGACCATTCGCATGTATAAATGCCGATGATTTCTATGGAAGAGATGCTTTCCTAAAAGCTTACGATTACTTAGATAATATTATTTATAATCACTTTGGTATAGTAGGATATAAAGTTAAAAATACCCTAAGTCCAAACGGATCTGCAAAAAGAGGTATAATGGATGTTAGTAATCACAAACTAGTAAAAATAACAGAAAGTAAAGTAGTAAAGAAAAAAGATAAAATAATTGCCTCTCCACTTTATAGTAGTAATGGCGAAGAAATAGATGAAGATACATTAGTGTGTATGAATTTATTACTATTTTCAAGAGATATTTTTGATATTTTAGGTGATGAATTATTCCTTTTCTTATCACTACATCAAAAACACTTAGACGAAGTAGAATTTCAAATACCAGATGTTTTAGATACATGCTTAAGAAAAAATATTAAAACCATCGACATTATAGATACAACCGCTACATGGTATGGTATGACTTATAAAGAAGATAAAGATGAAGTAGTAAAAGCTTTAAAAGAGTTAACTGATGAAGGAGTTTATCAACAGCCTTTGTGGAAAAAATATTAAAAGGAGACGATAAATAGTGGATAATATTACTATTGAAAGAATGAATTATCTAATTAAAGTCTTAGAAGAAGCTAATTATAATTATTATGTTTTAGATAATCCCAAAATAACTGATCAAGAGTATGATGCTTATTATAGAGAATTAGAAACAATTGAAAAATTGCATCCTGAATGGGTTTCTGATACATCTCCTACTAAAAAAGTAGGTGGAGAAGTAATAGACGAATTTAAAAAAATAGAACATACTATACCTATGTTATCTTTAGGAGATGTTTTCAATGAAGAAGAAATAATAGACTTCTTAAAAAGAATAGAAAATAGTGGCGTTCATTCTCCCTATGTTTGCGAATTAAAAATAGATGGTTTATCTGTTTCTCTCCACTATGAAAAAGGAATATTAACTACCGCTGCTACTCGTGGTAATGGTGTAATTGGTGAAGATATTACTCATAATGTTAAGACAATTAAAAGTATTCCTTTAAAATTAAAACAACCTCTTGATATTGAAGTAAGAGGGGAAATTTATATGAGCAAAGATACTTTAGCAAAGATTAATAAAGAACGTATCTCTAAGGGCGAGAAACCCCTTCAGAACCCACGAAATGCCGCTGCTGGATCAATTAGACAACTAGACTCAAAAGTAGCAGCACAACGTAATTTAGATGCCTTTTTATACCATCTACCAAATCCTGAAGATTATAATATTTTAACTCATCATGAAGCTTTAGAATTTATGAAGAGTTTAGGATTTAAAACTAATCCCAACAATAGGATAGTTAAAAATATCGATGAAGTAATGGCTTATATTCATGAAAAAGGAGAATTAAGAAATAGTCTTCCTTACGATATAGATGGTGTTGTAATTAAAGTAGATAATATTAAAGATCAACAAAATTTAGGTTTTACCGCAAGAACTCCAAGATGGGCTATCGCTTATAAGTTTCCAGCAGAAGAAGTACTAACGAAACTAAATGATATTATTTTTACTGTAGGAAGAACTGGAAAAATAACCCCAAATGCTATTCTTGATCCTGTTCAGTTAATGGGTTCAACCATAAGTAGAGCAACTTTACATAATGAAGATTATGTTCTAAAAAAAGGTTTAATGATCCATGATACAGTTTCTATTAGAAAAGCAGGAGATGTTATTCCAGAAGTAGTAGAAGCGAAAATAGAAAGAAGAACTGGTGATGAAATACCATTTAAAATGATTACAAACTGTCCTATCTGTGATACTGAATTAATAAAAAAAGAAGGGGAGATAGACTATTACTGTCTTAATCCTAATTGCCCAGCAAGACACATAGAAAGCTTTATTCACTTTGTTTCACGTCCTGCTATGAATATAGATGGCTTAGGAGAAAGATTAATGGAAGACTTATATAACTTTAAATTTATAAGTACTATCCCTGATATTTATAAACTATCTTCCAAAAAAGATGCTCTAATTAAGCTGGAAGGTTATGGTGAAAAGTCGGTTACTAATTTATTAAATGCTATAGAAGTTAGCAAAGATAATTCTCTAGAACGACTATTATTTGGCTTGGGTATTAAAAATGTTGGTAAAGAAAAAGCTAAAATACTTGCTAAAAAATATAAAAACATGGATAATTTAAGTAAGGCATCATATGAAGAATTAGTAGATATTCCTGATATTGGGCCAATAATTGCTAATAATGTCGTAGCATATTTTAAAGATGATACTAATTTAAAAATGATAGATGAATTAAAAGAATTAGGACTTAATATGGAATATATCGGTGAAGAATTAAAACTCAATGAAGACTTTCAAGATAAGAGTTTTGTTTTAACTGGTACTTTAACTAAACTAACTAGAGAAGAAGCGAAAGCCTTAATAGAAAATGCTGGAGGTAAAACTAGAGAATCAGTTTCTAAGAAAACATATGCCGTTATTGTAGGAGAAAACCCTGGCAGTAAATATGAAAAAGCCAAAGAGCTAAATATTCCTATATGGAATGAGGACGAATTCCTCGAAAAGATAAATAGTTAGGGGTGAGATTATGCAAACAGAAGAGCAAAAGAAAGAAGGTATTTCTGTTGAAGAAGAAAGTAAAATAAAAAAAATATCTACGATTATTATGATAGTTATAATAGTATTAGGCCTTTTAATTACAACTGATATTCTCCTTGTTTCAAAAGCTGGAGTTGGACCTTTTCTTGCTATTAGAACAAAAGTATATGATGATGGTGGCACTAAAGAGTATTATGGACTAGGATATAAAGTAATAAAATATAACCAAGAAATAGGTAGACGTGATACCGTATTAGGTTCTTGGTTCTTAGAATATGATACTAATCCAGAAAGTTTTACTATTACAGATCTTGCTTATTCTATTATTAATGATAATTATAATCATATAGGAGAATTTATAAGACTGACAGGTACTATAAGTGAAAAAAGCAAAAAAGATAATACTATTACTTTAGAATTTACAGATAATGAAGAAGGAAAATATGACCTAACAGTTGTATCAGAGCTTCTATCAGAAAATATAGATGATTTAAATAAAGAGGCTCCTGTAAGTCTTATCGGTGTAGTTACGTCATATGATAAAGATAAAAAAACTTTAACTATTTCTAATGCCTTTGCAGAGTAAAATATAAATAATATACCTGCAAAGCTTTTTAATTTCTTGCTTTTTAACGAGATTAATAGTAGTATAGTTACTTAACTGGAGGAACCATGAAAAAAAATAATAAAAAAATACTACTAGCTTTAAACTTTAATAAAAAAGAAGTAGACTCCTTAGTTAATAACAAAAACATAGAAGAATTAATTGTTCTTCTCTCATCTCTTCATATTAAAGATATAAAAAATTATCTTCTTAATAATAGTTATTTATTTACTAAGAACATTTTTTATCTTGCAGAAAATATTTCTAATGTATTTAATAGTAATAAGGATTTTAATGAGACAACAAAAATATTAACAGAAAATAAGTATAACATAATTGATGAAAAAGGGTGATAGTAATGATATATTTTGATAATGCTGCTACTACTAGAGTAGATGATGAAGTTTTAAAAACATTTGTAAGTGTTTCTAAAGATTATATTGGCAATCCTAATTCAATTCATAAATTAGGATTTGAAAGTAAAAGGTTAATGAATGCTGCCACTAAACAAGTAGCAGATCTTTTGAATGTAAAAGAAGACGAAGTAATCTTTACTGGCAGTAGTAGTGAATCTAATAACTTAGCAATTAAAGGAGTACTTAAAGCTTATCCTAAAAGGAATAGAATCATACTAACTACTATTTTAGAACATCCTTCTATTACGAATACTCTAAATAGTTTAGAAAACGTTGAAATAATTAATTTAAAATTAGATAATAATTATCATATAGATCTTGATGATTTAAAAGAAAAATTAAAATTAGATCCCGTCTTAGTATCTATTCATCATGTTAATAGTGAACTAGGTATAATACAAGATATAGATACTATAGGAAAAATTATTAAAGAAAATAGTAAAGCTATATTTCATGTTGATGGTACGCAAAGTTTAACTAAGATTGATGTTAATCTTACTAATGTAGATTTATTTTCTGCTTCTGCGCATAAATTTAATGGCCTTAAAGGAATAGCAATTCTTATAAGAAAGGAAAAGATAAATTTATCTCCTATAATAAATGGTGGTGCTTCGCAAACTATTTATAGAGCAGGAACACCAGCTTTACCTTTAATCGCTTCTTTTGCTAAAGCATTAAGACTAGCTTTAGAATTAAAAGATGAAAGTTATTTAAAAGTAAAAGAAATTAATACTTATTTACAAGATGAACTAAGTAAAATAGAGAGTGTTACTATAAACTCTAAGAAAGATTCTTCTCCATATATAATAAATTTTAGCATCAAAGGTATAAAACCTGAAACCATGATTCATAAATTAGAATCTTATGAAGTCTATTTATCTACCAAAACAGCTTGTTCCTCTAAAGAAGACTATTCTAAAAGTATTTATGAATTAACTAATAATTTAGAGTTAAGTAAAACCTCATTAAGATTATCTTTATCTAAAGATAGTACGATTGAAGAAGCGAAAGAATTTATAAAAATATTAAAAAGTTGTATTTAATATAAAAAAAGTAAAAAGGAGTAAAACTATATGGAAAAAGTAATATTAATTAAATATGGTGAATTAACTACTAAAAAGGGTAACCGTAATTTTTTTGTTAAAACTTTAACAAAAAATATTGAAAATAAATTAGCAGGACTTGATACTATAATAGAAGAAGATTTATCAAGAATGTATATTCATTATAAGATAGAAGATGAGCAAACTATTATTGATAAAATACACAAAATCTTTGGAATACATGCATATCATATCGCTTATGTTACCAATATTGATATGGAATCTATTAAAAAAGGATTAATAGAAACTGTAAAACTTGAGAACTTCAAAACTTTTAAAGTAGAAGTTAAAAGAAGTGATAAAACCTTTCCTAAAACAAGTATGGAATTATCTCCTATATTTGGAGGTATAGTTTTAAAAAATAAGGATAATATTAAAGTAGATGTTAATAATCCAGATACTATTATTCATGTTGAAATAAGAAAAGATCACACCTTTATTTATTATAATTCTTATAATGGTTTAGGTGGTTATCCTAGTGGCATTCAAGGTAAAGGATTATTAATGTTAAGTGGTGGAATAGACTCACCTGTTGCAGGATTCCTTGCTATGAAAAGGGGAATTAAAATAGAAGCCGTGTATTTTGAAGCAATCCCTCATACTAGTTTAGAAGCAAGAGAAAAAGTAATAACTTTAGTAAATAAATTAAAGGTTTATACTAATGATATAAAACTACACATAGTTCCATTTACAAAAGTCCAAGAAGAAATTTATAAAAACGTTTCTCCTAACTATGTTATTACTATTATGCGCAGAATGATGTATCGTATTATGGAAAGTTTATGTAAAAAGAATAAAGCTAAAGTAATAGTCAATGGCGAATCTATTGGTCAAGTAGCTTCTCAAACATTAAATAGTATGTATGTAATAAATAATGTTACTAACATACCAGTAATAAGACCAGTTGCTTGTCTAGATAAATTAGAAATAATAGATATAGCAAAAAAAATAGATACATATGAAACAAGTATTTTACCATATGAAGATTGTTGTACAGTCTTTGTTCCCAAACATCCAATTATTAATCCAACCTTAGAAGAAACATTAAAAGAAGAAGAAAAGTTTGCTTATGATGAACTATTAAAAGAAGCAATTGATAACACATTTATTTATAAAGAAAAAAATAATTATGAAAATATTCTTTAGGTAAAAATTACCAATAAAAAAAATGTATGAAATTTGAAAATATTCACATTCTACTAGTGTAGGAGGTGAAACAAATGAACAACAATATGAACACAGGTTCAATGAAAATGAGAGTTCCTGGTGCTAAACAAGCTATCGATAAAATGAAATATGAAATAGCTAATGAATTTGGTGTTAA
>CALVKV010000054.1 GCA_944333305.1 uncultured Bacilli bacterium | reverse complement strand
CAATAGACTTAGGAATACCTCTTTCTTTTGCTACTAACTTAATGGCTTCATTCTTAGTATTACCATCTTTTATATAAAAATTAACATGTTCTACAATACTCATGCTATTAAAGTCAAATTCTAAAACAGCACCTTCTACCACAATAACAAATTCTCCCTTAATAGGAAAGTTCCTTGTCAATACTTCACTTATTTTACCTCTAATCGCTTGTTCATACTTTTTAGATATTTCTCTAACTACACAAATATTTCTATCCCCAAAGACTTCTTTAATATTATTTAAAGTATCGATTAATCTATGAGGAGCCTCATAAAATATTAGAGTATAAGGATGATTTTTTAAAGACTCTAATTCTTTTATCTGTTTATTTTTCTTAGCATTAAGAAAACCATAAAAAGTAAAAGGTTGAGGTACTAGAGCAGATATTGTTAAAGCAGGAACAAAGGCTGTAGCCCCTGGCAAACTCACTATATTATAATTATGTAAAGAAATATAGTCAACAATTCTATACCCAGGATCACTAATTAAAGGAGTACCCTGATCAGTAACTAAACCTACATTTAAACCAGACTCTAAAAAGCCAAGCACCTTATCTTTTATTTTATCTTCATTAAATTCATGACAACTAACTAACTTCCTTTTAATGTTATATTTACAAAGTAGCTTAGAAGTCTCCCTAGTATCTTCACAAAGTATAACATCAACAAGTTCTAAAGTTTTTAATCCTCTAATCGTAATATCATCTAAATTACCAATAGGTGTAGGTATTAAATACAAACTAGGCTTATCCATTAATATCACTTTTTCCTTTCACAATTATTGTTCCTATATAAATTCTAATAATTCTTTAAATTCTGTATATCCAGACTCTGAATTAAGATGTCCTCCATCATCAATAACAATTTGTTTAGTAGCAATTAAATCTGCAAACTCTTTTTCTACTTCATATTTAACATATGGATCATTTTTAGTATAAAAACAAATTATATCATCGCAATAATTTTTAATATCTTCTAAATTATCTAAATACATAGTTTTATTTACAGTATCATAATCCTCATCAATACCAAGATAATTATTAAAACCACAAACAAACACTAGTCTTTTAACTCTAACTTTATTTTCTATTAAAAACTTACAAATAAATACAGGAGCAATAGAATGAGCAAAAATAGTTGTATTTTCATTTAATATTCCTGCATCTAAATAAGATTTAAGTAACCTAGACCAATTTGTATAATTTTGATAACCTACACCAGTAGGAAAATCTGGAGTATACACTTCTAAATTTCTCTTTTCTATCTCGCCTCTTAAATATGGAATAAAGTTAACAAAAGGACTTCCAAAACTCCCATGAATTATTAAATAGTTATTTTTCATTTTCAAGTTCCTCCTTTAATACTTCAGCATATTTATCTGAACCTTCCCAAACTATAACTGAATATAGACTATTTATACTTTTTAATTCATTAATAATATAAATGGCTATATTCTCAACAGTAGCTCTAGCTTTTATTACATCATCTATGTATGTTTTATCCAATCTACTTATAACTGAATCAATCTTTGGATTAATTTCATGGAAATCTAAATTTCCTACCATATTATTAATTAATTTATCTACAAAATTAATTTCAATTCTAAATGTATGTCCATGAATATGTTTTCCATGAGCAGAATTAATATTTCTGATTATACAAAGTCTTGACATTTTTATTAACCTCTTTCTTTTAATACTTGAGTAGCTTTATCTCTATGTAGTTCTCTTACTATTTCTATTTTATTTTTAGAATACTTTGCCAATTCATCTATATTAGTAATTATTTCCGGACAATAGTTATCATTACTATCTTGCAAAGTAGCAGCATAAACCACTTTTGAAAATTCCTCATACAGTATCGCTCCCATACACATCATACAAGGTTCACAAGATACATACATTGTCGCTCCTTTTAAATCGCCATAAAGGTTTTTTTTTGGAAGCACTTTCGATTGCCTCTAATTCTGCATGAGAATACATACTAGTTTCCATCAAGGTTTTATCATCACTTCTACCAATTATTTCATTATTTTTAACAACAATAGCCCCATACGGATATTTAGCATTTTTGCTTATCTCTATAGCTATATCAATATATTGCTCATCTGTCATAAATGTTCCTCCTCTAAAATAATAGGTTTCAAAACCTTTAATCCATGTTCTTTACCACTCTTCCTAGCTTCTATCAAAACAAGTTTAGAAATACTATCTAAATCATGATAAATAAACTGTATCTCTTTAATTGCCAACTTATTTTCTATTAAAGTATCTCTAACTTCAAAAAGTCTATCAGCACGACTTACTAAGAATAAGCCTCCTCCATCTCTTAAATAAATCTTTGATAGACATGCCACATCACTAATAGTCATATCACCTTCATGTCTAGCCATCTTCAAATATTCTTTATCACTAACGATAGATTCGTTATCTAAAAGAAAATATGGTGGATTACAAACTATAATATCAATAGAATTAATAAGAAAGTGCTTATCTAAATTATTAATATCATCATTAATAACTTTAATTCTATCCTCTAAATAATTATCTTTTATTGTCATCTCTGAAAGCTTAGAAGCTTTATCATCTTTTTCAATTCCTACCATTTTTATATTAGTTCTAGTAGAAAGAAGTAAAGGTATAGTCATAAGTCCACTACCAAACTCCACTAATAGTTTATCTTTACTTTTTATTTTAACAAAATTAGAAAGAGCAAGGTTATCAGTAGTAATCTTAAAGTAGTCATCATCATAGTAAAATGTCAAGTTCTTACCATTATGTAAAAACTCCATTTTTTTATTCATTAACACTAAATTCCATTACTCCTTTATCTTTAAACTCTGCTTTATATGTTCTTTTAAATACATCTACTTCTGTAACTTTACCCAACCCTTCACTAGTTTCCACTAAACTACCAATATTAGGTAATCCTTTTTTTAACTCAGTATAAACTTCATCTTCATAATTAAGACAACAAAGAAGCCGACCACAAAGCCCATTTATCTTGGTAGGATTTAAAGCCAAAAATTGATTTTTTGCCATATTAATTGAAACACTAGTAAAATCAGTTAAAAATGTACTGCAACACAAAAATAAACCACAAGGTCCAAGACCACCTACTTTTTTAGCTCTATCTCTAACACCAACTTGTCTAAGTTCAATTCTTGTTTTATATTTTTGAGCTAAAATTTTTGCAAGTTCTCTAAAATCAACTCTATTATCAGCAACATAAGAAAAAAACAATTGTTTTCTATCAAAAGTATAAAATGATGAAATAAAATGCATATCCAAGTCTAATTCTAATGCTTTAGTGGAAGCAAAAGAAAGAGCTTTCACACTATCTTCTCTATTTTTAACATGTTGTTCTCTATCCTTCTTTGTAGCAACTCTAACAAACCTTGAATTTATATCAATATTATCAAGATCTTCTATACTAACAACGGAAGCAATTTTAAGTAAATCATTATTATTAACAACAATGTCCCAACCTACCTTAAAAAAAGTATTTGAAGGATATTCTATATAATCATAATCACTGAATAATTCATCTATATAAGAAATTTTCAATAATTTCATAACTACACCTCCATAAGTGAAATTAATAAATTATCAATCCATAATTTCATATTAACATTATATTTCAACTTATTCAAGGCATCAGCAAGAATAGAAACTACTAAAACTATTTCTTCAAGATTATTATTATCATTTTTATTTAACATTACTTCATAATATCTAAGTAAATCTTTTATAAATGCAATAGCAGTTACCTTATCTTTAAAAAAATTATTATTATAATAATTAAATTTTAACAACAAATCATAATCTTTTCTTTTGTTAATATCATTAATAAACTCAAGTACCTCATCAGAAAAATAGTTATCATTAGTTTCTTCATATCTAAGGCTCATAATCTGACACCTAGACCTAATAGTATCTAAAATATTATATTGATTGCTAGTAACAAAAATAGCTACCACACCTTCACTAGGCTCTTCTAAAAATTTTAATATTGTATTAGAAGCACTAACATTCATCTTCTCACATTCATAAACAACATATACTTTTCTTGTATTATATAATGACTTACTAGAAAACTCATCTCTAATAAACAGCAATTGTTCTTTTTTTATCTGATTATTAACAGGATTAATTTCTATATAATCTGGGAACTCTTTATTTTCAATCAAATGAAACAACTTATCTAAAGGCACAGTAACATCACTATTTTTATATGAATCCTCATATATTTTCTTTACTAAAAAAAGAATGTATTTTTTCACTACATCAATACTATTATTATTAGTTTCTACTAAATAAGCATGGGATAAAAAGCCCTTATTAAGAGCTTTAGTTATTTGATTATAAAATTTAGGTTGCAAAGACTCAACATCTAAATTCATTACTGCATCCACCTCTTAGAACATTAATACTTTTAACAAAACCAAAACAAAAAGCATTGGAAAACCTAATATACTAACTGAACCTACTGTAAAAATATTAATTGGAATAACTAAATTAAATCTCGTTGCGATTAAATTATATCCATATAATATAAATGCACTAATTATTATTTTTTTTAAATATTGCCAGATTTTTTTCAAAAGCCTTCACCCAATAAATTATATGAAAAGGCTTGTTGTATTATGAAACTTCTTTTCTATCTTCCAAAGCTCTTTCAAGTGTAAGAGTATCAAGATATTCCATATCAGCACCGATTGGAACTCCACTTGCAAGCCTTGTTACAACAATATTCATTCCTTCTAATATTTTTTTTATATACAAAGATGTAATTTCACCTTCTACACTAGGTTTTAAAGCTAAAATAACTTCTTTAATATTTTCTTTTTTAACTCTATCCAATAATTTATCCAAACCTATATCTTCAGGATTTATATCATCCAAAGGAGAAATAAGTCCGTTTATAACATGATACATGCCTTTATAAGTACCAAGTTTTTCAAAAAGAAATACTATCTTAGAATCTTCAACAACCAAAATAGTATTCTTTTCTCTTAAATCAGATTCACAAATTGAACATACTTCTTTATCAGTAAGAGAATTACAAATTTTACATGGATGAATACTATTTTTTACATCTTCCAAATTTTCTTGCAACAATTTAAATTTATCTTCATCAAAATTTAAAACAGAAAAAGCCATCCGTTCAGCAGTTTTTTCTCCTATACCCGGAAAATTTTGAAAACTTTCAATTAAATTTTTTAAACTTTCAGGATACATTAAAACAACCCTGGAACTGAACTAAAACGTCCCATTTTTTCTTCCGTTACTTTATCAACTTGTTTCATCGCATCATTAGTAGCAATTACTATCATATCCTGAATCATTTCTAAATCATCACTTGAAAAATCAGAATCTTTTTCTATATTAACTTCTAAAATTTCTTTTTTTCCATTAATTTTAACTGTTACTAAGCCATTAGTACTAGAAAATTCCATCTTATCTATTTCATCTTTAGCTTTCATCATATCACTTTGTAGTTTTTGAGCTTGTTTCATCATTGCTTGTATATTCATAATTATTCCTTCTTTCTATTCAACTTCTACTAAATCTCCAAACATCTCAATCGTTTTATTAATCAAGTCATCAGACTCATTACTTATTTTATCATCTTCTTTTAAAGTATTCAATACAGGTTCTTCCTGATAAATGAATTGTTTACCTTGCTTATGAAGATTAACATATTCATTCCTTAACTCATTCCATTTTGTCGTTGTAATAAAAGCGATTTTCTTAGATGAGCCTGTTTTTTCATTATAAAATTCATTTAATTTATTAAAATGATTACTTAACTTATCAACTAAACCATCATAATCATAACTAATAATAATATTTTTAGGACTTGAAGCTCTAACCTTTCCATCAAGAAGTTCACAAGCAAGATAACCATTATTAGGATCAAATGTATAATCATTAAGTTTTTCAAGGTTAGCAATCTCTTTATTAAGTTCATCTTTAACTGCTTCTATCATTGTATTCTTACTTCTTATTAGCATCAATTCTTTATACTTTTCAGTTTGCTCATTATTTTTTTGAACAACTTCTGTTGATAAAGTTTTTTCTTTATTTTCTTTTTCCGCAGACTCTGTGAATATAGTTTTTTCTTCTTTTACAGGTCTTACATAAGAAGATTCACTAGTATTATTAGCAATTACTTGACTATTAATTTCAACCTTAGAATCTTTATTTTTATGTTCATTAATATAATGTAATAAGAATATCTCTACCGATAACCTAACATCGTCCGCTTTTTTTAACTCTACAAGATGTTCATTTAATAAATTAAGAAAGTTAACAAGCCCTTTTTCATCAAAAGAAAGTGAAGAATTATTTAAATAATAATCAAACAGTTCATCTTTTATAAGAATCATCAGCTGTTTAACAACTTGTATTAAATTTTTACCATCTTGATAATAACTTTCAATTGTTGAAAGAACATCACTTATTTCAAAAGAAAATATTAAACTCTCTAGTTTTTTTAACTCATCATCATTAACTTCTCCATTTATCTCATAAAAGTCATTTAAAGTAATCTCATCAGTACAAAAAGCTCTTAGTTTATCAAGAAGTCCAATAGCATCACGTAACCCTCCATCAGAAGTCTGAGCTATTTTATGAAGAACCTTATCATCAACTTTAATATTCTCATCAGCAACTATTTCAGCAAGTCTTTTTACAATATCATCATTACTAATCTTCTTAAAAGAATACCACTGACATCTAGATATAATAGTAGCAGGAATTTTCTCCGGATCTGTAGTTGCTAATATGAAAATTACATGTTCTGGAGGCTCTTCAATAGTTTTAAGTAAAGCATTAAAAGCCCCAATCGACAACATATGAACTTCGTCTATAATATATACTTTATATTTTAATTCACTAGGTAAAATATTAACTTTGCTACGAAGTTCTCTTATTTCATCAACTCCATTATTAGATGCAGCATCTATTTCAATAATATCCATACACTCTTTTGAAAAAGAATATAAGCAACTTTTACATTTTCCACAGGCAACACCATCAACTGGTTCTGAACAGTTAACAGATCTTGCAAATATCTTTGCAATTGTTGTCTTACCAGTACCTCTAGGTCCAGAAAATAAATAGGCATGATTTATATGATTATATTTAATAGCATTTTTTAAAGTATTAACTACTACATTCTGTCCAACAACATCATCAAAAACTGTAGGTCTATATTTACGATATAAAGCTTGATACATAATGTTTTCACCTCACTAAACACAATTAGTATAACAAACAAAACAAGAAAATAACATATAAAACATTTGTTCAATTTCGTTTTTTCTTAAAAAAATCACTTAACAATTTTACATCTTCACTTTTAAACTCTGAAATATTTAATTTTACTTTTTCCACAGGCTTGTTGGCATCTTCTAAATCAAAGATATCATTGACGAGTTTTCGTATATTTTCATTACTATTATCTAATAAATAAACGACCTTACTAATCCTGGATTGTTTAATAGCACTACCACACATAGGACATGGTTCTAATGTTACATACATCACAGAATCAGTTAACCTCCAGTTATTAATTTTTCCACAGGCATTTTTAATCGCAATCAATTCAGCATGATCAAGAGAACATTGGCACTCTTCCTTTCTATTATGAGCAGAAGAAATAACTTCTCCGTTTTGAACAATAACAGCACCAACTGGCACTTCATCATTAGCATAAGCTTTCTTCGCCTCTTCTATAGCCAACAACATGTATTGATAATCATTCATATAGTAATCTCCTTTTTATAGTATAAAAAAAGTGCACATAAATTAAATTTGTTAAGGCTGCTATGTTTCCATCCTGACCTGATTCCAAACTAATTTATTGCACGTTTAAAGTATACAAGAAAATAAATATTATTTCAAGCATAAAGATAATAAAAGGATAGCAAATTATTTCCCGGGAAATAATTTTACTACTTCTCTATATAGATTTATTCACATTTTTTATATGTTTCACGTGGAACATTATATATAAGTACTAAAATAATACGTCTCTAATACTCATTTCTATCCAAATTATTTCCCGGGAAATAATTTTACTACTTCTCTATATGCTTTTATCCACATCCTTTATATGTTTCACGTGGAACATTATATATAAGTACTAAAATAATACGTTTCTAATACTCACTTCTATCCAAATTATTTCCCGGGAAATAATTTTACTACTTCTCCATATAGTTTTATTCACATTATTTATATGTTTCACGTGGAACATTATATATAAGTACTAAAACAATATGTTTCTAATACTCACTTCTATCTAAATTATTTCCCGGGAAATAATTTTACTACTTCTCTATATAGTTTTATTCACATTTTTTATATGTTTCACGTGAAACATTATATATAAGTACTAAAATAATACGTTTCTAATACTCACTTCTATCTAAATTATTTCCCGGGAAATAATTTTTCTACTTCTCTAAATGTTTTTATCCACATCCAATATATGTTTCACGTGGAACATTATATATAAGTACTAAAATAAAACGTTTCTAATACTCACTTCTATCTAAATTATTTCCCGGGAAATAATTTTACTACTTCTCTATATGTTTTTATTTAC
>CALVKV010000053.1 GCA_944333305.1 uncultured Bacilli bacterium | reverse complement strand
GAAATGAACAAATATAAAAATGGTTATTATTTCTTATATGTTGTTGAAGCAACTCATGAAGCAATTTCTGAATTTGACCGTCTAGCTCGTCTTAATGAAAACATTTTACGTCATTTAATCATTAGAGTAGATGATTAGGAAAAGAGGTACCTATGAATAAAGTATTTTTAATTGGTCGCTTAACTCGTGATCCTGAACTTCGTTATACAGGTAATAATACTGCAGTCGCTAGTTTTACTGTAGCAGTAAATAGAACTTATACTAATCAAGCAGGAGAACGAGAAGCCGACTTTATAAACGTTGTTGTATGGCGTAGACAAGCTGAAAGTGTTAAAAACTATCTATCACAAGGTAGTCAAGTAGCAGTAGAAGGGCGTCTTCAAGTTCGTAATTATGATGACCAAAATGGTCAAAGACGTTATGTTACTGAAGTAATCGCTGATAGTGTAGAATTTATTGGTTCAAGAAGAGATAATAATCAGTCTCAAGGAACAGGTAATTTCAACAACGGGCAAATATCCGCTCCATCTACTCCAGCAGAGCCTACTCCATATGATTTCAAAGAAGACTCATCATCAAATAATGGCACTGATATTTCAGACAATCCATATGCCGATTTTGGAGCAAGTATTGAAATAAATGATGATGAATTACCATTTTAAAAAGGAGGGAAAATTATGGCAATGTCTAAAGACTTTAAAGATCATAAAGAATTTGGTCGTCGTAAAAAGAAAGTATGCATAATGTGTACAGGTAAAGACGTTAACTATAAAGATGTAGATACTTTAAAAAGATATATAAATGATAGAGGTAAAATTGTTCCTCGTCGTGTAACAGGTAACTGTGCTCGTCATCAAAGACATATAGCAAGAGAAATAAAAAGAGCAAGAGCTATTGGTTTATTACCATTTACTAAGTAAATAGAATATCTATTTACTTTTTTCTTTAGATTTTACTTATTATTCAAAATAGTATATAATATTACCAAGGGATAAAAGGAGGATCTAATGAAATTAATAGAAAGAAAAAAAGAACTAAAACAAAAACTAAAGAGTGCTAAGACAGTCTTTATAATGGCCCATAAAGATTTAGATTTAGATGCCTTAGGTAGTTCTATAGGTCTTTATATTATCTTAGAAAAGTTAAATAAAAATTGCTTTTTAATAATAAATGACACTAAACATGAAGCAGGAGTTACTAAAGTTTTTCAAGAATTAGAAGGTTGTTTAAATATAATAAAAGCAGAAGAGGTAGAGAATAATCTCTATATCAGACAAAAGAAAAACTTACTGATTATATTAGATACAAATAAAGAAGAACTAGTTCAAGCAAGCGAAGCTATAAACTACTTTGATAAAGAGAATATTATTATTCTAGATCACCACGAATTAGGAGAATCATCAATAGATGCAGACCTTAGAATAATAGATAATGATATTTCTAGCACCTGTGAAATGATAACAAATCTAATAGAGACTTATAAAATAGAACTAGACCCTTATTATGCTACTCTTTTATTATCTGGAATAGTATTAGATACTAATAACTTTACTTTAAAAACCAATAGTGAAACATATTATGCTGCTTATTATTTAGCTAGTATGGGTGCGAGTACTAAAAAAGTTCAGTATCTTTTAAAACAAGATTTAAAAGAGTATATCGAAAGACAGAAAGTAATAACTAATGTTGATATATTAAATGAAAGAATTGCCATAGCCAAGGGTAGTCCTTATATGGTATATCGTAAAGAAGACTTAGCTAAAATAGCAGACACACTTCTTTTCTTCAATAATATAGAAGCATCTTTTGTTATTGCAAAATCAACATCTAAAACCATCGCTGTTAGTGGTAGGAGTTTAGGAAATTATAATATTTCTTCTATATTAACACCTTTAGGTGGTGGAGGTAATAAAACTGTAGGGGCAGCACGTATTACTGATAGTACTATTAGTAAAGTTGAAACAAAATTAAAACAAATCTTAAAAAAAGAGGAGGAATAATATGGAAGTAATCTTTATTAAAGACTTAAAAGGACAGGGTAAAAAGGGAGAAATTAAACAAGTTAAAGATGGCTATGCCGAAAACTTTTTAATAAAAAAAGGCTATGCTATAGTTTCTACTAAGAGTTCACTAGCAAAATTAAAAGAAGAAGAGAAATTGAAGGAAGCAAGCATTGAAAAGCTAAAAGAAGAAGCTAAAGAACTAAAAGAAAAGCTAGAAAAAATAACTCTAACATTTAAAGTTAAAACTGGTGATAATGATAAAGTATTTGGAAGTATAAGTATTAAACAGATAAAAGAAGCTCTAAAAGAACAAGGCTTTAATATTGATAAAAATATGATTAAATTAACAACTTCTCCTTCATCATTAGGATTTCACAATATAGAATTAGAATTATATAAAAACATTATAGCAAAAGTAAAAATACATTTAATTAAGTAGGTGATAATTATGCCTGTAAAAGGAATGCCTCAAAACTTAGAAGCAGAAAAAAGTGTTCTAGGCTCTTGTTTCCTATCTAATGCAGCTTTATTAATGACAATAGAAGCTCTAGATGAAACAGATTTCTATGATGCTAGACATGCCAAAATATTTACAGCTTTAAAAAACTTAGTTGAAGAAAAAACACCCGTAGACTTAACAACCTTAACAACAGCTTTAACCAAGTTAAATTATTTAAATGATGTAGGAGGAATTACTTATCTTACTGAGATAACAACCTTTGTTCCTACAGCAACTAATATAGAATATTATATAAAAGAAGTAGAGAATACATCTCTTTTAAGACGCTTAATAGAAACAGCAGAATCCATCGCTACTACTGGTTATAATAGCGAAGAGAGTGTTAATGACATTTTAGATAATGCTGAGCGTAAAATTTTAACAATTGCTAAAAACCGTAAAGCTAGTGAATTTAAATCAATTCAAAAAGTATTAGAAAAAACAGAGGAAGATTTACAAAAACTAGCAGAAGCTAAAGGAGAAATAACTGGTATTCCTACTGGTTGGTATGATATTGATAAAATAACAGCAGGACTTCATGAAAATGAGCTTATAATATTAGCAGCTCGTCCTGGTATGGGTAAAACAGCCTTTGCTTTAAATCTTGCTACTTATGTTACAACCCATACTGATAAAACAGTAGCCGTCTTCAACCTTGAAATGGGAGCAGAACAATTAGCAAATCGTATCATTTCTTCCCTTGGCCAAATAGAAGGGTATAAATTAAGAACAGGTAAAATGTTAAATAATGATTGGAAAAGATTTGATCAGGCCGTAAGTAGACTTAGTGATGCTAACCTTTATATAGATGATACTCCTGGTATTACTATTGGTGAAATAAGAGCTAAATGCCGACGCCTTTCCTCAGGATCATCAGGACTTGACCTTGTTATAATCGACTACTTACAATTAATATCAGGTGGTAAAAATTATGGTGCTAACCGTCAACAAGAAGTAGCAGATATTTCAAGAAGTCTAAAAACATTAGCTATGGAATTGCATATCCCCGTAATTGCTTTAGCCCAACTTTCCCGTAGCGTTGAAGGTAGAGAAGATAAAAGACCAATGTTATCAGACTTAAGAGAGTCTGGTTCTATTGAGCAAGATGCTGATTTAGTTGGCTTCCTATATCGAGATGACTATTATAACAAAGAAGCTAAAAATGATGCTACAAGTATCAGTGAATTTATAATAGCTAAGCATCGTAATGGACCTCAAGCTACTATCCAGCTATTATTTAAAAAGGATACTTCAACATTCTTAAATATGAGTAAAAATGAAAGTGAGGAGGAATAAAATACATGAATATAAAAACAATTATCACTATAGCAATCGCTTTAATTGTAAGTTTAGTCATAATGTTTATAATTCCAAATGAAGAAACATTAACTCCCAAAAGTGTTTATCGTGTTTATCTAGCTGGTAAGTCAGTCGGATTAATAGATGATAAAGACTCCCTTGATGAATATATAGATAAAGAACAGCAAACATTAAAAGATAAGTATAATGCAGACAAAGTTTATGCTCCAGAAGACCTAGAAATAGTTAAAGATATAACTTATAACGAAGATATTTCCACAACTCAACAAATATATAATAAAATTAAAGATATTGAACCGTTTACTATCAAAGGTTATGAAATAACAATTGAAGGTATTGATACAACCAATGAACAAGGAGAAACAGTAAAAGCTGAAAATCAAACTATCTATGTTCTAGATAAAGAAATCTTTGAAGAAGCAATGGATAATACTATAAGATCATTTGTAGATAGTGATAGTTATGACAAATATCTTAATAATGAACAACAAGAAATAGAAAGTGGATCTACTGGAACAATTATTGAAAATATATATATAGAAAATAAGATAACTATTAAAGAAACAAATATACCATCAGATGAAACTATTTACGAAAACGTAGATGACTTAAGTAAATATTTATTATTTGGAACATTAGAAGACCAACAAAAATATACAGTTCAAGCGGGGGATACAATTAGTGATGTTGCTTTCAATAATAAATTATCAAACGAAGAATTTTTAATTGCTAATCCAGAATTTACTGATGCTAATAATCTTCTATACGAAGGACAAAATGTTACTATAAGTATTATTAAACCACAATTTAGATTAGTAGAAATAGATCACCAAGTTACTACCCAAGATATTCCATATGAAACAGAAACAAGATATGATAATACACAATATACAACTTATGAAGAAACAATCCAAGAAGGTGTTGCTGGTTCCCAATTAGTAACATCTAAAGTAGAGAAAGTTAATGGCCAAGTAGAGAGTGCAGTTATTGATAATAATGCTACTCAAGTCTTAAAAGAACCAGTTAAAAGAATAATAGTTAAAGGTACTAAACAAAGAGGAGGAAGCGGTGGCGTTAATAGCGGTTTAAGTAGTAATACAAGAATTGAAGGGTATTGGCTATGGCCAACAAGAACACCATACTATATTAGTAGTCCATATGCTTATCGTTGGGGAACACTTCATGATGGTATGGATATAGCAGGAGCAGGTTATGGTTCACCAATATACGCTTCTAATAATGGTATTGTAGTTGCCTCATCTTACAAATGGGATAATGGAGAATATGTTGTAATCAATCACAATAATGGTTACTATACAATTTATGCTCATTTAGCTGAACGTTACGTAAGTGTTGGGCAAGAAGTATCACAGGGCGATACAATTGGTGCCATGGGACAAACAGGTTTTGCAACAGGTGTTCATCTTCACTTCGGATTGTGGCGAGGCTTCCCGTATAGTAGTGGATCATCTTCTCTAAATCCGATGAGTTTATTCTAATGAAAATAAAAGTACTAGCGAGTGGATCTAAAGGAAACTGTTCATTAATTGAAACAAAATCTACTCGCTTTCTTATTGATATAGGAATAACTTATCAAAGATTAAAAAAAGAGCTAGAGAAGATAAATTTAACAATAGATGATATAGATGCCTTGCTTTTAACTCATGCTCATAACGATCATACTAGTGGTCTCAAAGTTTTATTGAAACATAGTAATTTTAAAATTTATGTTAATAAAGATATTATAAAAGAATTAACAGTAGATATAGATACAGAAAGAATAGAACTATATGATAGTTTAATGCATTTGAATAATAATACAGAAATAACTGTCTTTAAAACAAGCCATGATGCTAAAGGATCAGTTGGATTTTTAATAGTAGAGAATGATAATTCTTTAGTTTATATAACTGATACAGGCTATCTAAATAGAAAATATTTTCCTTTACTTGCTAATAAGAATATTTATTATATAGAAAGTAATCATGATGAAAAAATGCTTATGGATGGACCTTACCCTTATTATTTAAAACAAAGAATTATTAGTGATGAAGGCCATCTTTCTAATGAAACAACTGCTAAGTATTTAAAAAGATTAATAGGTGCCAATACAAAATATATAATTTTGGCTCATTTAAGTGAACATAACAATACTGAATCTTTAGCTTATCAAAGTACAAGAGAAGCTTTAGAAGATAGAAATGATATAAAAATAGTAGTCGCCAAACAAACTGAGGCTTTAGAAGAAATAGAGGTATTATATGATAAAATTGATATGTGTAGGTAAACTAAAAGAAAAATACTTAACTGAAGCGATAGATGAGTATAAAAAAAGATTATCTAAATATACAAAATTAGACATAATAGAACTACCAGACATCAACTATAATGAAATAGATAAAGTAAAAAAAGAGGAAGGTAAACTCATTTTAAAGCACTTAAAAGAAACTGATAATGTTATCATTCTTGACATAAATGGACAAGAGTTATCATCAGTAGAATTAACTAATAAATTATGTAACTTAGAGTCATTTAATAGTAACCTCTGCTTTATAATAGGAGGAAGCTATGGCTTAAGTGAAGAAGTTAAGGAAAGAGCAAATTATAAGTTATCTTTTTCTAAATTAACTTTTCCTCATCAGTTATTTAGAGTAATGTTACTAGAACAAATATATAGAACTTATAAAATAAGGAATAATGAGAATTATCATAAATAGGAGAGAAGTATATGATTGGAAATGATTGGGATATTTATTTAAAAGAGGAATATAATAAAGATTATTTTAAAAAACTAATAGATTTTGTTAATAAAGAATATAAGGAAAAAGTTATTTATCCCCCTAAAAATGAAATATTTAATGCCTTAAGGCATACTCCATATAAAGATGTAAAAGTAGTAATACTAGGTCAAGATCCTTATCATGGAGAACATCAAGCAGAGGGACTATCTTTTTCTGTCAAAAATGGTATTAGAAAGCCTCCTTCTTTACAAAATATTTTTAAAGAGTTAAATGATGATTTAGGTATTCCTTTTCCTAAAACAAGTAGTTTAATACCGTGGGCTGATCAAGGAGTATTGCTTCTAAATGCTGTCTTAACAGTAGAAGCTAATATGGCAGCTTCTCATAAAGATAAAGGCTGGGAAATATTTACTGATAAAATAATAGAATTATTAAATAAAAAAGAAGAACCCATAGTCTTTATTCTTTGGGGTAGCTTTGCTAGAAACAAGAAAAAACTAATAACTAATAAAAATCACTACATAGTAGAATCTGCTCATCCTTCACCTTTATCCGCTTACAATGGTTTTTTTGGTAGCAAACCATTCTCTAAGACTAATAATTTTTTAATCTCTAAAGGCCTAAAACCAATAGATTGGAAAATAGATTAACTAGTAATTATTTACTAGTTTTCTTTTGCCCAAAAATGGAAGAAATTGGAAAAATATAATTTTTTTTGACATAATAATAAAAAATAGTTGCTATTATCAATAAAAAAAGCTAAACTTAATTAAAGGAGTATAGAAAATGGAAAATTTAAACTATCAAAAATTATCAAATAAAATAACAAATATTTCTGTAGAAGAAAATAATTATATTTTAAATACAACAGACTTTAACTCTGAAATAAAAGTTTGTCATTATCTAGAAGAATTTATCCCAAATGATATTACCCCTCATAGTTTTAACTCTAAACTTAGAAGTGTTGAAAGAAGAAGTCCTCTTGAAGAAACATTTTCACAAGATGTAGTAGCCTTTCGTTATTATGATAGAGTAGAGATAAACATAGATGGGGAAAGATTTACTACTAAAAGAAGAAACTTTTCTCCTAAAATATACTTAGGTAAGCGATTAACTCAAGAGGAAGTACTAGAAAAGGGCTTAATAGATGAAAGATATTTGCCTATAGTTTCTACTATAGAAATAGAACAACCTTCTTCTATTATTATTTGTTATAATGGCACAGTTATAACAAATCCTGAAGCAGATGCAAAAACCTTAGAAGAAGTAAAAGAAATTAGTAAACAAAACGCATTTAAAAAAAACATTGACCATAACTAAGTCAATGTTTTAATATCTCAAAAGGTTCTCTTTTTTGCAATTTATAAGTTTCTATATCTTGATAATGAGAGAAAACTTTAATTAGATTGGTCGGAAACTTATGAGATAGATAAATAATCTCTTCCCCATTATCATTATAATATTTTAAAGCCGCCCTTAAATCATTTTCATTTTCATTTAATTTATCTACTAAAGAATCTAGCTTCTTAAAATCAAGTTTATCTTCATAATCATCTATTAGTTTTAAAATTTCACTAGTCATATCCATTAATTTTTGATATAACTCATGATGATTGATTCTCATTGACTTTAACTTTATAACTTCTGGGATATCCTTAATTTTAGCTTCTTCTAAAATAGGTACAATTTTAAGTAAAATTTCTTCTTTTTTTTGTAATAAGATATCTAAATTATTATCCGCCTCTTTAACTTTAATATATAAAAAATTATATCTATTCTTATAAACCAATACCATAATTACACAAATTAAAATAATTAATACAATAATTCCCCCTATAATAGCATAAATCATTAGTATCACATCCTTAATAGTATTATAGCAAAGTGAAAGATTAAAATCTATAAAAAAGAGGTAACTTATAAAACAAAGGTTACCTTACTTAATGGATTTATTGTCTATTTATTTTAAATGAAACACCACTACCATCATTATAAAGAATATAAGAACAATCATCAGCGATTACATAATCTACAGTAGCATAACGAGTATCTTGATCTCTTGGTCCCATTATTTCTTTAGTCCCAATAAGACTTATAGTATTATCATTAATGTAATAAAAACCACTACTACCTGATACACCTCCAAAATCAGCTGTAAAAGTTCCATCTTGATTTAAAATATATGTGCATTTGTAATTTGAAGTAAGTCCATTACTTAATGTTTCAGAATATTCCCCATAATATGTTCCATAACATTTTGGTATAATTTCTTGTGTTTTCTCTTCAGAGTTACCATCATTTTTTTCTGCTTCTTGGTCCTTTTCATTATCATTATTAACATCAGTCTTATCTTCAATATTACTATCATCACTATTAGTCTTAAAAATTATACCCTTATCATAACAGATATAAAATATTAATCCGCAAATGATGAGTAAAGATAATATTAAATAAACAACCCAACCCATCTTGCTTTTCTTCTCCATAAAACTTCTATCCTCCTATTGTTATATAACCATATTATAGCAAAGAAAAAGAGAAGAGTAAATTATCTTAAAGTAATATCTTCTCTAAACTCTACATAGTTTAAATATACTGTCCAAAGTAAGAAAATACGGTTATCATTATCTTTAACAACAGCATAGTCTCTACCTGCTCCTATAATAGTTCCTGTGAATACTCTATCACGCCATTCTAAGGAATCAGAATATGACATGTAGAAACTTACTTCTTTACCTACATTTAATTCTAAAATATTTTCAGCATAAGCCATATCTCCACTAATTGGAACAGTATCATTATTATTAGGAACATTATTCACATTAGGGTTATAATCATAATCAAAGTTTTGATAAGGGGGATCAGTACTTTGATTAGGATAAGTAT
>CALVKV010000052.1 GCA_944333305.1 uncultured Bacilli bacterium | reverse complement strand
AGTAAAGCCTCTAACAGATAAGTTTATAGAAAAAATACCTAAATTTATATCTATTATTCTTTTAATTTTAATAATAATTGACTTTATTTTTAGTTTTTTCACAAAATAGAATATAATCGCAAAAAAAGAGAAAACAAAAAGTTTTACGGTTGTAACCGTAAAACTTGTCAAATTTTGGAAATTAGTATATAATGATATCAGAGGTGAGATTTATGCTAGTAAGAGAAAAATATTTAAACCAGTTAATAGCAGGTAAAGATTTGAATTTAATAAAAGTAATTACTGGAGTAAGAAGAAGTGGAAAGAGTACGTTATTATTACAATATAAAGATTATCTAATAAATGAAAATATTAAAGAAGAAGATATTATATATATGAATTTTGAAAGTGCTACATTTTATGATATAAAAAATTATGAAGATTTATATAACTATATAAAAGAAAAAGTAAAAACTAAAAGTAAAAAGTACATATTGTTAGACGAAGTACAAAATGTAGATAAATGGGAAAAAGCAGTTAATTCCTTATTAGTAGATATTAATTCCGATATTTATATAACCGGTTCAAATGCTTATCTTTTATCGAGTGAACTTACAACATTACTTGCAGGTAGAGTATTAACTATAAAGATATATCCATTTTCTTTTAAAGAGTTTATCAAAGAATATCCATTTAAGAACAATGAGAATAAGTATGAACAATTTGATAAATATTTAAAATTTGGTGGATTGCCAATGTTAGTTAATATGAATGATAATGAAATCCTGATGACTAACTATTTAAATGACATAAAAGAGGTTGTTTTAAAAAAAGATGTTATTAGTAGAAATAATATAAAAGATATAGTATTCTTAGATAATTTAATAAAATATATGGCATCATGCATAGGAAATTTAACTACACCTAATTCTATTGCCGAGTTTATGAAAAAAAATGGTAGTTCTATTAGTAATGAAACAGTAGATTCTTATTTAAAAATGTTAGAGAACGCATATTTCATCTATAGAGTACCTAGATTTGAATTAAAAGGAAAGCAGCTATTAAAAACACAAGGAAAATATTATTTTGTTGATAATGGCTTAAAAAATGTAATAGATGGTACTTCCTCATATGATAGTGGCAGTAGTTACGAAAATTTAGTTTATATAGAATTACTAAGAAGAGGCTATGAGGTATATGTAGGGAAATATGATAATATTGAAATTGATTTCATTGCCATTAAATCTAATGAAAAAGTATACTATCAAGTATCAAGAAGTATTTTAGATGAAAAAGTAGAAGAACGAGAAAAGAAGTCTTTACTTGCTATCAATGATAATTATAAGAAAGTCATATTGACAATGGATAATGTAAAAAATAAACAAATAGATGGCATAGAAGTAATAAATATTATAGACTTCTTATTAGAAGAATAAAACTGAGTAAAGAATAAATCTCTACTCAGCTTTTAATTTTTCATAAACATCTTTTACATCACTAACCTCATTCTTATCAAAACTACATTTAAAACTATCACCAGTATATCTAGGTATTAAATGTATATGAAAGTGTTTAACATCTTGACCATAATAATTATTTTGACAAATAGTAAGTCCATCTATATTAAGTTTATCTTTTAATATAGGATATATTTTAGTTTTAATAGTATCTATCATATAAATAATAATTTCATTTGGTGTTTCAAATAAATTTTCATAATGTTCTTTAGGTATTACTAAAACATGACCATCACTATTAGGATTAACATCTAAAAAAGCTTTAACTTTATCATCTTCATAAACAGTATAAGATGGAATATCTCCATTAATTATTTTACAAAATAAACAATCATTCATTAAAATCTCCTCCTTCAACTATCCTTATTATACCATTATTATCAAAAGTAACACTATAATTACTTGTAACTAAACCATTATTTAAAGCGATTGTATTAAAACTATTAATTAAATTATTAAGATAAATATCATCTAAACTATCAGCTTTAACATAATAACTAACAGAGTAATAACCCGTATTATAAATATTACCTTCTAAAATATCTATAACTTCAGCATCATTATATTTATCTAAATCTTTAAACTCAATTTTTATATTTTGATAATTTGTATTTTTAAAAATCTCATTATATTTTTCTAAAACTAGATCAGCAGATTTTTCTATAACACTTTTACCTTTTACAAAGTTATCCTCATAATTATCTGTAATTTTGTTATTAGTAGAAGTAATAGTAAAGTTTAAATCTTTATAATCTTTATCATAATAGGTAATGCTATAACTATTATCATCTTCATTATATACAAAGTCTCCAGGTCTAACATCTAAGTTGCCATAATTTTCTTCATAATAAGCATTAATATCTTCTTCAGTAGTTTTAGATTTTAAACTAGGGACTTTCTCTCTAACAATAATAAAACCAAAAAATACGATGATAATACCAAAGAGCAATGCTTGTCCTAACATTAAACTATTCATCTTTTTTCTACTGCTCATAAAAACACTACCTTTCTACCATTATTATTTTATCAAAACCTTTAAATATAAGCAATTATATGTTACAATAAGCAAGTAAAACAAGTGAAGTTATCATATAATTAGAAAGGGTGATATTTATGTTTGTAATAGATAAACTTTGTGTATTAACCAAAGATACTGGTAAAGAAATTTTAAAAGATTTTTCTCTAACAATTAAACCTGGAGAAATTCATGCTATTATGGGACCTAATGGAGTAGGTAAAAGTACTTTATCAAAAGTAATAATGCATCATCCAGATTATATTATTACTAATGGTACCATCACTTATAATAATAAAATTCTAAACGATTTAACTACTGATGAAATAGCAAGAGATGGCATCTATTTACTTATGCAAGATCCATCCATTATTGATGGTGTAAGTAATAGTGAAGCTTTAAGAACAGCCTTAAAAGAAAGAGGTAGTAATGATACTAATCTATATACCTTTATTAGTAAGATGAAAAAAGAAATTGATTCCCTATCTCTTCCAAAAGATACCATGCATAGAGGAATAAACAAAGGTTTATCTGGAGGAGAAAGAAAGAAAAATGAAGTCTTAGGCCTAAAGCTTTTAGAACCAAGCTTTATAATTTTAGATGAGTTAGATAGTGGCTTAGATGTAGATAGTTTAAAGATAGTCGCTAAAAATATTAATGACTACTTAAAAGCAAATAAAGATACAAGCGTTTTAATTATTACTCACTATAGTAGAGTTCTAGATTTAATTAAACCGGATTTTGTTCACCAAATGGAAGATGGCAAAATAATTAAAACAGGTGATATAACTCTCGCTAAACAAATAGAAAAAACTGGCTATAATGGGGTAAATGAAGTGGAGTCTAGTGAAAATCATGAATAATATATTACTAGATAGTACTAAAAGTTATGATAAAGAAGGTACTTTTAAACTAGAATTAGATAAAGATACTACCATTAATATTGAAAGTGATAATATAAAATTATATCTTGTAACTAAAAATAATATAAGAGTAGATTTTAATATTTCTAACTCGGCAACTATTTATAATATAACTACTGAAAATATTACTATAAATGCTAATATATATAATAATGCTAAATTAGATTTCTATCTTATGACTATAACAGATAAAAAGATAACTAATGAAGTAAATGTTTATCATCAAAATAAAAATACTACTAGTAATGTTATATGTCATGGTATTAGTTATGACAAAGGAGACTTAAAGTTTAGTGTTAATGGCTATATTAAAAAGGGTATGATAGGTTCAATATGTAATCAAAGTAGTAGAATAATTAATTTAGATGAAGGTAAAAGTCTAATAGAACCTAATCTTTTTGTAGAAGAGTTTGATTCTATTGCCAATCATTCTGCCTACACAGGACCTTTTGATGAAAAGTCACTATTTTATTTAGAGACTAAAGGCATAAGTAGAAAAGAAGCATTTAATTTATTGCTTTCTGGTTTTATGAAATTAGTAGACTTACCAAAAGAGTATGAAAATATACTAGATATGCTTTTAAATAAAGTAATGAGGAGGTGATTATTATTAATCGTGAAGATTTTCCTATTTTAAAAAATGATATAATTTACTTTGATAATGGTGCGACAACTCTAAAGCCAAAATGTGTCATTGAAGCGATGAATGACTATTATTATAATTACTGTGCTAATATTCATAGAGGAGATTATAAAATTTCTCTTGAAGCTAGTAATGCCTATGAAGAAGTTAGAAATAAAGTAGCAAAATTTATTGGTGCGAAAAGTCCTAACGAAATAGTTTTCACTAGTGGTGCTACCGATGGCCTAAATAAAATAGTATTTGGTTTTATGATGAATTATTTAAATGAAGGTGATGAAGTATTACTCACTAAAAGTGAACATGCTTCAAATGTCTTACCATGGTTAGAACTAGCAAAAATAAAAAATATTAAAATAAAATATATCCCTTTAAATGATAATCATGAATTAACTATAGATAATTTAAAAGACACAATTACTAAAAATACTAAAGTAATATCAGTCGCTACTATTACTAACGTCGTAGGAGATGTTAGAGATATTAATAAAATAAGCAAAATAGCTCATGCCAATAACATAATCTTAGTAGTAGACGGTGCTCAAAGTGTTCCCCATATGAAAACAGATGTTACTTTAGATGATATTGACTTCTTAACATTTTCAGGTCATAAAATGCTAGGACCAACAGGCGTAGGTGTACTATATGGTAAAACTGAATATCTAGAAAAAATGGCTCCTATCGAATTTGGCGGTGGTATGAATCAATATTTCGAAGTAACAGGAGAAGTTGAATATAAAAGTATCCCAACAAGATTTGAAGCAGGAACACCTCCTATCGCTGAAGTAATAGGACTAGGGGCAGCCATTGATTATTTACAAAGTATTGGCATGGATAAAATCTATCAGTATGAGAAAGAACTAAAGAGATATCTTGTTTCTAAATTAGAGAAAAATCCTAAAGTAATTTTATATAATAAAAGTACTGATAGTGGTGTTTTAGCATTTAACTTAGAAGGAATATTCAGTCAAGATACTGCTATCTACTTAGATCATTATAATATTTGTGTAAGAGCTGGAAACCACTGTGCCAAAATCTTAAAAGATGAAATAAATATTAAAAATACTTGTAGAATAAGTTTATATTTCTATAATACTAAAGAAGAAATAGATAAGTTAATAGAAGTTTTAGAAAAAAGTGATGATTTATTTAAAGTAATACTATAGAAAGGATTGGTATTATGGATGGAGATTTAAAAAGAGAGATAATATTAGATAATTATAATAGTCCTTTTCATAAAGGATTAAAAAACGAAAATGGTTATAAAAAAGCTAATACGAATAATGAATCTTGTATTGATAATATTGACATTGAACTAAAAATAGAAGAAGGAATTGTTGTTGATGCTAACTTTGATGGTGAAGCTTGTGCTATTTCAACTTCGGCAACTTCTATTTTCTTGCGAAAAATAATAGGTAAAACTGTTGAAGAAGTTAAAGAGTTAATAAAAAACTATGAAAATTTAATCGCTGAAAAACCATATGATGAAGAACTTTTAGGAGAACTAATGGCATATGATACCATCTACATGCAACCAAATAGAAAACATTGCGCTCTTCTTCCAGTTGATACAATAAATAAGATTCTAAAGGAGGAAGAAAGTGGAGATTAAAGGACTAACTAAAGATAGTATTTTAAAAATATCAGAACATAAAAAAGAAGCATCTTGGGTAAGAGATTATCGATTACAGTCGTATGAATACTTTACTAAAACAAATAAAAAGCTTCCTTTTGGGCCAGAGTTTAATCTAAATTTTGATGATATTATCTATTATAAAAGTACTACTGATGAATTAACTGATGATTGGAATAAAGTTTTAAAACCTATTAAAAGTGAACTAGATAATCTTGGTGTTTTAGAAAGTGAAAGATATATGGATGGTATGGGAGTCCAGTATGAAAGTGAAGTAATATATCATAATATGATTAAAGAACTTGTGGATAAAAAAGTAATTTTTACATCTATTGATAATGCTATTAAAGAATATCCTGATTTAGTCAAAAAATATTTTGGTAAAATTGTAAAAAATAATGATAATCTATATGCTAGCTTAAACGGTGCCGTCTTCTCAGGTGGTAGTTTTATCTATATTCCCCCTCATACCAAATTAGAAAGACCTCTTCAAAGCTACTTTAGAATTAATAGTAAAGGCATGGGTCAATTTGAAAGGACACTAATTATAGTTGATGATGATAGTGAACTTCACTATATTGAAGGGTGTACAGCACCAACTTATGCCACTTCTTCACTTCATGCTGCGGTTGTAGAAATATATGTAGGTAAAAGAAGTAAGTGTCGTTATACTACTATTCAAAACTGGGCTCCTAATGTTTATAACTTAGTTACCAAAAGAGCTTTAGTTGAAGAAGATGGTACTATGGAATGGATTGATGGTAATATAGGAAGTAAATTAACTATGAAATACCCTTGTTGTATTTTAAAAGGTGATAATTCATCTGGTACTTGTATAACTATAAGTGTCGCTTCAAATAATCAAATTCAAGATACAGGAGCAAGGATGATCCATCTTGGTAAAAACACATATAGTAAAATAGTTTCTAAAAGTATCGCTCGAGATGGAGGCAATGCTACTTATAGAGGAGATGTAAAACTAAAAGAAGATGCTACTAATTCTTATAGCATGATAAAATGTGACACTTTAATACTAGATAAAGATAGTATTAGTGATACCATTCCTACAAATATAGTCTCTAATAATACTAGTACTATTGAACATGAAGCGACTGTTTCTAAAATAAGTGATGAAAGTATCTTTTATTTAGAAAGTAAAGGAATACCTAAAGATAAATGTGAAGAATTAATAATCCTAGGCTTCCTTGAAGAATTTAGAAAAGAACTGCCAATGGAATATGCTGTTGAACTAAATCAACTTTTGAAAAAAAACTTGTAATTTACTAAATCTCTTCTAAAATAGTCATCCAATTTATTAAATTGCATATATGAATTTTGAAAAACTGGGCTAAAATATGAATGAATTACCAGTTTTTTACTTTTGCGCTTAAATTTATTCTATGTTACTTTAAGTGCGAAAGGAGGAATTGAATGTTAAACAGTTTAATTTTAGTAGGCCGACTAACCAAAGATATTGATATAAAAGAAACAGAAACTGGTAAAAAAGTAGGAACTATTTCTCTAGCCATACCCCGTTCATTTAAAAACATGGAAGGGGTATATGAGACAGATTTTATAAATTGCACTCTATGGGAAGAAAAGGCTAAACTAACAAAAGAATATTGTAAAGTTGGTGATATAGTCGGTATTAGAGGCCGTCTTCAAAGCAATATTATTAAGACTGATGAAGGCACAAGATACTTTTTAGAAGTAGTTGCAGACAAAGTAACTTTTTTGTCAAATAAGAAAAAAGCCGATGTCAAAAATATTGATAATTAGCCGTTTTTTTACTTATTTTTCAATATTTTGCTAATAACAGTTGACTTTTGTTAGGGAAAAGATTTATAGTTTAATAAACAATTAATTAAGGAGAGACAAATATGCTTTTAAGTAAACGTTTAAAAGAGTTGCGTATAGCAAATGGCTTAACGCAACGAGAGTTGGGCGAGCGTGTAAATGTTACAAAAGTAAGTATTTGTTGTTATGAGAATGGCACGAGAGTCCCAACTTTGGATACCCTAACAAAACTAGGAAAGATTTTGGATGCTGATGTTGATTATCTATTAGGATATGATAATCCAGTTAAACAAAAAGGTAAGAATAAAAAAATTACTAATATGGCTAAAGAAGAAATAGAGTTTATCATGGGACTACGTGAATTAGATTCTACTCATCAAATGATAATTGATAATCCTAAAAAGATGGTAGATTTAATAAGTAAGAGGCTAGATGTATAGTCTTTTACTTTTTTATTGATAATTTAAAAATATTAAATTAACTTAAATGAATATTAGTAATCAAATTGTAATATATCAACTAGTAAAATTAAATATGTTATAGTGCCATCATCACCAGTGGAACAGGAACGAAACAAGCTTCATTTACTATTGAACTAGACAGTTAGTACTATGTAAAATGTTGTTAATACACTTGTAATTTAAGCTTCTTTTAATTATTATTAAGTTAGGTGATACTTAATGATATTAGATATAATAAGTAAAAAAGCAAATAAATATGAATTAACAAAAGAAGAATTAGAAACAATTTTTTTAGGGTATTTAAAAGATGAAGTTAAAGATTATCAAATGAGTGCTTTTCTAATGGCTATTTGTATTAATGATATGAGTGATAGTGAAATATTCGCTCTAACTGATATTTTTAATAAAAGTGGTGATATTTTAGATTTAAGTTTTATTGATGGTATTAAAGTTGATAAACATTCAACTGGAGGCGTAGGCGATAAGACTACTTTAATAGTAGCACCACTAGTAGCAAGTTGTAATGTTCCCGTTATCAAAATGAGTGGAAGAGGTCTAGGCTATACAGGTGGTACTATTGATAAATTAGAATCTATTCCTGGCTTTGTTGTTGATCTTAGTGAAGAAGAAATAAAAAAACAAGCTAAAGATATAGGAATTGTTATAACAAGTCAAACTAAAGACCTTGCACCCTTAGATAAGAAAGTCTATGCTCTACGTGATGTAACTGCTACAACAAATTCTATTCCTTTAATTGCTAGTAGTATTATGAGTAAAAAAATAGCAGGTGGTGCTGATAAAATAGTTATAGATATTAAAGTAGGTAATGGTGCTTTAATTAAAACTAAAGAAGCCGCTGAGCGCTTATCTAGTTTATTAATTAAAATTGGTACATATTATCAAAAAGAAGTTAGGACTGTAATATCTAATATGGATAGACCTTTAGGACATAACATTGGTAATAAATTAGAAGTTATGGAAGCACTAGATGTTTTAAAAGGAAATGTTAAAGGAGAACTTTTAGATTTGTCTCTTGAATTAGCTAGTAAAATGGTATCTTTAGGTAAAGGAATATCTGAAAAAGAAGCTAGAAAAGAAGTTACTGAAAATTTAGAAAATGGTAAGGCTTTAAATAAGTTCTTAGAATTTGTTAAATATCAACATGGAAATATAAATAATCTAAATATTGAAGCTAAAATATATAATATAAAAGCTAATAAGAATGGAGTCTTAAAAGATATTAATGCTTTAGCAACTGCTAAACTTAGTGAAAGCTTAGGAGCAGGACGTAAAAGTAAAGATGATAAAATAGATTATAATGCTGGAATAATTATTAAAAAGGACATTGGTGAAGAGATAAAAGAAGGTGATATCCTCGCTACCCTTTACACTAATATTGATGATCCTAAATTTAATCTTGAAAAAATATTTGAAATTTCTTAAAAAAGTATGAATTTATTAAATTAGTGTTAATTTATGATATTAAAAATACAAAAGTATAGAATAAAATTAGAAAATTACCTATACTTTTTTTGATTGAAATTAGAAAATTGTCTTTTTGTATTAATTACTCCATTATGCTACAAATATTGTGAAGGGAGGAAG
>CALVKV010000051.1 GCA_944333305.1 uncultured Bacilli bacterium | reverse complement strand
ATATTATGGATAGTAAAGGTACTTTAACAATCTTTGATACCCCCGGAAAAAACTGTCCACTAAATATACTAGCACCCTTTGAAGAAGATATGTTTACAATATGTTACCTGGGGGGGGGCAGTTTAGTAAATATTTAAGTAATAAAATTACTTTCTTTCATAGTGTAAGAAGAATAGAGTAAGAGATTATTCTATTCTTTTTTGTGTGTAATAATGGAAGGAGTAAGAAGATGAAAAAGATATTATTAGAAACAAGTTTTAGTAAGATATATATGATAGTAATGATTATAATAACTCTATTAATATTAGGAGGATACTTTTCATATGCAATGTTTACAGTATCAAAAGAAAAGAATAATGCTGTAAGTATAGTAACAGGTAATTTAACTTATAAATTAGAAGTAGAAGAGAATGAAACAAATACCCTAACAGTACCTGCCAATAGTAGACAAGATTTTATAGTAACACTATCTAATCCAAATAATAGAGTAGCAAGATTTAACTTTTATTATGTAGGAGATTTACCTGATGGAGTAGATATAGGATATATAGAAAAAGAAGGAGTAAATACACCACCATCAAGTACAGGAATAAATTTAGAAAAAGTAGATACAACAGGATCAAGTAATACTTATATAGTAAGAGTAGCGAATACAACAGAAAGTGAAATAAGTATAGAACTAGGAGTAAGTGTAGGGTTAGATTATAATGATTTAGAGTTGCCTGAAAATGGACATTTATTAAGAAAGATAACATCAACAGGAACAGTATCTGAAGTAATAGAAGACGATATTATGAATAGATTAAACTATGAAGATGAAGAACAGACCTTTGTAACAGGTAGTAATCCTTATAATTATATATGGTACTCTGGTAAATTATGGAGAGTGGTTAGTATAGATACTAGTGATAATTCTGTTAAGTTAGTAACACAATGGAATATAAGTGCCATTCCCTATGACAATGATAGTAGTGCTTTTGCAGGTAGTTATATGGAAATGTGGTTAAATGATACAACAGTAGATGGTTTTTTAGGTAATTTAAGAGAACCAGAGAAATTTATCAAAATGGATAGTAAATGGAATGCCAGTCAGATGAGTGATGCAAGTAAACCGCCGTCTGAAGAAGAGGGAGGAACAATAGTAGAAGATCCAGTCGGACTATTAAATGTCTATGAATATCAGACAAGTTATATAGGATCATCAGCTGGTAAGGGTTATTTAAATAATGGACTTGTTTGGTGGACATTAACTTCATATGACCAATTTAATATTTGGCGTTGTATTTTGACTGGTACTTTTGATAGATATGAAGGTTATAATGCTGCAAATGGAATACGACCATCAATAAATTTAAAACCAGAAATAAAGATAGTATCAGGTAGTGGCACTGAAGAAGATCCTTATAGATTAATGGGAGATAATGACAATAATTTATCAGGAACACTATTAAATAAAAGATATAGTGGAGAATATATAAGTTTTGGGACAGGTGAGAATAGCTTATATCGAATAGTAAGTCATGAGACTGAAGGATTAACTAAAATAACAAGTGCAGAGCCATTAAAAGAAAATAGTGTCTTTAAAACAATATCTTTTGGCGATACAATTTATTATTCAAGTACAAATACAATAGGAAGTTTTCTAAATGGTGAATATCTAAATAGTGGAACTTATTTAACAGAAGAACAAGTAAATATGATAGAAGAAAATACTACTTGGTATTTAGGTACAGTAGGAAGTGGTGCTTCATATAAACTAGCAAAGTATACTGATATAAATATGAGTAATTTAACTTCTAATACAACTACTGCTACAGTAGGATTGTTAAGATTAGGAGAATTAATGGCAGGACAATTTGATAAGAGGGCAAATAATATAAAATATTGGATAATAACACGATATGGGAGTACTGTAAATAATGTGCGATATGATGGTGTTTCAAGTAATGATAATATAAGCATATCAAATGGTGCTCGTCCATCTCTAAATCTAAAATCTAACGTCATAATAACTTCAGGTGATGGAACTAAAGAGAATCCATTCGAGATTGAACTTGCAAGCTAAGAAGAGATTAAAGTTTCTCTTCTTTTTTGTATAATTATTATTTTTTAGAACAGTATATTATTAGGTGATAATATGACTAATAAAAAATATGATGCTTTAGTAAAGAAACATACTCCTAAAGAAAATAAAGCAAAATATGCTTTAATTGCCTTTCTAGTAGGAGGAACTTTAGGACTATTTGGAGAAGTTTTAATTAGACTTTATATAATGTTATTTGATGTATCTAGGAATGATGCTTCTACTTATATGATTATAACTTATATCTTCTTTGCATCTCTTTTTACAGCTTTGGGTTTCTTTGATAAGTTAGTTGTTAAAGCGAAAGCAGGTCTTTTAATACCAATAACAGGTTTTGCTCATTCAATGACTAGTGCAGCTTTAGATTATAAGAATGAAGGACCTATTTATGGTGTAGGTAGTAATGTTTTTAAACTTGCAGGATCAGTTATCTTCTATGGAGTAGTTTCTGCTTGGTTCTTTGGACTTATTAGATATTTATGGGAGGTTTTATCATGATACTAAATTTTAGAAATGTATACTTAGATAATGCAAGTACAGTATGTGGTCCTTATGAAGCGAAAGGACCATTATCAAAAAACTTTGATAAGAAATATACTGATGATTTATATTGTAAAGAAAAGTCCTTTGAAAAAGCTGAAATAAGATTACTTGAAGATAGTATTAAAATACTACTAAGAAAAACAAAATTAACTCCTAATGATATAGATTTAGTTATAGCAGGTGATCTTTTAAATCAAATTGCATCTTCTTGTTATGGTGCTTTAAATTTAAAAAGTCCTTTTCTTGGTATTTATACAGCATGTGCTACTAGTATAGAAGGCTTATTAATAGGAGCAACTTTTATCGATAGTGGTAAAGTAAATAATGCTTTAATATCTTGTTCATCTCATAACATGTCAAGTGAAAAACAGTTTAGAAATCCTACTGAATATGGTTCTCCTAAACCTATGACTGCAACCTTTACAGCAACTGGAGGTGCTAGTGCACTTTTATCTAATAAACCTAGTAAAATAAGAGTTGTTAATGGACTTATTGGAACAATAGTAGATTTTAATCAAAAAGATGCCTTTAATATGGGAGCCGCTATGGCAGGAGCAGCAGCAGATACCCTATATAAATACTTAAAAGAAACTAATACTAAGGCAAGTGACTATGATTTAATATTAACAGGAGACTTAGGTAAATATGGTAAAGAAATACTAAAAGACTTAATGCTTAATGAATATAATATAGATTTATCTAAAAACTATAATGACTGTGGAACAATGCTCTATGATTTAGAAGAACAAAAAGAAGTAATGGCAGGAGGAAGTGGTCCCGTATGTTCTGCTTTAGTTAATTATAGTACTATTTTAAAAGACCTTATGAATAACAAATATAAAAAAGTCTTACTAATCGCAACAGGAGCCTTATTTTCTCCAATAATGCTTTATCAAAAAGAAAATATTCTATCTATTGCCAATTTAATATGTTTGGAGGCGATATAATGTACTTTATTAATTCATTTTTATTCTGTGGAATAGTTTGTTTAATCGCAGAGTTAATACTTGATAATACTAAACTAACTCCAGGCCATATAACCGCTATCTTTGTATGTGTAGGTTCAGCCCTTGATGCCTTTTCTATCTATGACTTCTTTATTGCAAAAGTAGGAGGAGGAGCCTTACTTCCTATAACAAGCTTTGGTCATTCTCTAATTCATGGAGCCTTACTTGCCGCTGAATCTCATGGCATAATGGGGTTGTTAATGGGCGTCTTTGATCTTACTGCCGCCGGAATAACAGCAGCGATTATCTTTACCTTTGTCTTTACTTTAATTTTTAAAGCAAAAGATTAGAAATAGGAAATAATAATAGTAGGAGGTACTAATTATGAAAATGCTCTTAATACTATTATTATTTTTTTCTTGGGCAAATGTTTCTGCCCAAACCATAACTACACCTTATCTAAAGGTAGGAGAAGTTAATGCTAATTATCAAGCTAAGGATAATGAGAAAATAGAAAAAGTTACTTACTATAAACAGGAAAAGATAGATAAAGAGTTTAAATATTTAGAAGAATGTAATCTTGAATATCCTCTCAAAAGTAATGAAGTAACTTATGGAGAATATACTAACTATAGTAAAGAAAAACATAATGATAAAAGACTAGATGAAGATATTAAAACTATCTATTATTATAAAGATTTAAAGAAAATAGATAATTTAACTATTAATAATATAGATAATCTCTTAATTACAAAGATAACTTTAAAGTATAAAGATAGAACTATTTATGAAGGTAATAACTATAATATTAAATTATCTAAAAAATATAGTCCCGAGTTTTTAGAGTTAGAAGTAACATGCTTTTTAAATCAAGGAGATAGAAAAGGAAGCTTTGTAATAGAGAACTCTAATTATATTAAAGATAAAATAACTATAACTAAAAAAGGCTATAGTAAGATAAAACTTAAGTTAATAAATCATTTAACTAAGCCTCTTTATGATGAAAAAGTCTTAAGTAAATCTAATATAGAAGATAAATTTTATATAAAAGTTATTTCTAAAGAAAAGTTATATCGTTACCGTAAGAAGTATTATAAGTGTTATAAAGATGATAATATAACTGATACTTTAGTTCATAATGGTTATAAAGTTATAGATACTATTAATAAGTATTATCTATATCGAAAAGAGACAATAGAAGTATATGATGATATAACCCTATCTAATTACTTAGATTTATCTAAAGTAATAAAGAAAAGTACTATTCCTCTTAGTAAGTTAGAGTTTAACTATTCTAATACTTGTTCTAAAACTATTTTAACTATTAAGTATCAAGACTTTAAAGAAAATATAGATATTACTTTTAATTGTAATGATTATCCTAAAAGTAAAGTACATAAAGGTAAAACTAAGTCTCTTACAAGAGGAATATTTGGTATTTTATTTAAAACGCTAATCTTTGCGAATTTTGTAGGTTGAAATTAATAACTACTTCTGTCGAAAGCCTTGTTAATTAAGTAAATTTTATTTATTCTTAAGACAAGAAAGGATAGATACTATGACAGAAGAAGCTTTAAGATATGTTAGTTTAGTTAGAAATATTACTAGTAAATATAATTTTAGAAGTGATTATGATGATTTATTTCAAGCAGGAATGTTAGGCTTACAAACTGCATTACAAAAGTATGATGCAAAAAGAGAGACAAGCTTTACAGATTATGCTTATTTGTGGATAAAAGGAGAGGTCTTAAAAACCATAAATAATGATTATGGGATTCATGTCTCGACTGATACTTATAAGTTAAGTAAAGAGATTAAAGAAACAAGAGAATATTTATCTCAAAACTTAGGAAGAGAACCTACTACTTTTGAAATTTCTTATATGCTAGGAGAGCCAGAAGAAAAAATAGTAAGTGTTATGAATGCTGTTACAACTCCTTATAGTCTAGATAATAATTATTTAGATGATGACTATAATTTATATAATAAAATCGCTCTTATTGAAAAAGGTTATGATGTAGGAGTACTAGACTTAAAAGAAGCGATTAATGGACTTGAAGAAAGTGAAAGAGAATTAATAATGTCAAGATACTATCAAGATATGACTCAAAAAGAAACAGCAGAGTCTCTTGGTATGTCTCAAGTTCAAGTAAGTAGAAAGGAGAGTAAGGTATTAGAAAAGCTTAGAACAAAAATTTTTTAAAAAAGTATGAATTTTTAAAATTGGTCCTATTTTTAGGGATCAATTTTTAATTTTCTCTAGACGAATTTATAAAATTGACCCCTGCTTTTAACTGAATTTACAAAATCATCTTTTTGCATTAATTTTCCTTCCATGCTAGAGTTGTAGGCATCTGTGCAGACAAATTATTTATTATGGAGGAATTAAATGAAAAAAGAAGAAAAGAAAAAAGAATTCTTTACACTTTTATCTGACACAACATTTAAAAAAATGTTTAAAGATGAAGATAGTAGATTCTTTTATGAAAAATTAATTAAATATTATTCTAAATTAGATTTAGAAGGGTATCAATTATATGATAATGAGATAAATAGTGGAAATGTTGCAAGAGATTATAGACTAGATGTCTTATTAAAGAAAGATAGAGATTTTATTATAATAGAAATGAATAAAGATGTATCAGAAAGAGTCTTAATTAAAAATAGAATGTATCTCTTTAGTATAGCTGGTGGTGGCTTAGAAAAAGGAGAAGATTTTGTTAAGATGAAAACAGTTCTAATTAATTTTAATAATAGTCTCTATAAGATAAAACCAGATGCAATTAATGTTGATTATACTTTAAGAAATGAGAAATATAATGATGTAATAGATGATATAAAAATACATAATATTTATCTTGAAAGTCTAAAAAATGTAAGATATAATGGAAGTAACGAAGAAGAAACATTTATGGCAATGATGGTAGCAGATTCATACGAAGAGATGAGAGAGATTGCAAATGGATGTGAGGAGGCGTTATATATCGTGGATAAGTTAGAAAGACTAAATGAAGAAGATAAATTTAGAACAGATTATAATGTAGAATTAGTTAGAAGAAAAGAAATAAACTCAGCAAGACTTGATGGCTATGATGCTGGTGCTAAAGATAGAGAAAAAGAAATTGCTAAAAATCTCCTTAATATAGGTATATCTAAAGAAGATATAATAAAAGCAACAGGTTTAAGTGAAGAAGAGTTAGAGAACTTAACTGACTAAATATTACAAAACTGATAGATACGTTTTATCAGTTTTTTGATGTATTTCTTTAAGTTTTAATGTATAATAAATGTAGTTATAGAGGTGAGTTATGAGCATATATGATTTAACCATAGAGGAATTAACAGACTATTTCTTAAAAAATGAAGATAAAAAATACTATGCGCTAGAGCTTTTTGCATGGCTTTATTCTAAAGAAAAGAGAATTACTTCTTTTGATGAAGCGACTAATTTAAAAAAAGAAACTAGAGAAAGATTAAAAAAAGATTTTAATATTTCTAATATTGATATAGTTACAGTTGAGTCTAGTAAAGATGTTAAAAAATATTTATTTAAACTTAATGATAATGAACATATTGAAGCGGTTTTAATGAACCATGATTATGGTAATAGCCTTTGTATTTCTAGCCAAGTTGGCTGTAATATGGGGTGTAAATTTTGTGAATCAGGTAGACGTAAGAAAGTAAGAAATTTAAAAACAAGTGAAATGGTAGAACAAATATTAAAAGTAGAAAGTGATGCTAACTTAAGAATTAGTCACGTCGTTATTATGGGAATAGGAGAGCCATTTGATAACTATGATAATGTTTGTAAATTTATTAAAATAATAAATCATCCTAAAGGTCTTAATATTGGTGCTCGCCATATTACAGTATCTACTTGTGGACTTGTTCCAAAAATACTAGAATTTGCTGATTTCCCTTATCAAGTAAATCTTGCTATTAGCTTACATGCTCCAAATGATAAGATAAGAGAAAAACTAATGCCTATATCAAAAGTATATAAAATAGAAGATTTGATGAAAGCTATTAAGATTTATTTAGAAAAGACTAATCGTCGTGTAACTTTTGAATATATTATGCTAAATGGTATTAATGATAGTGCTGATAATGCCAAAGAATTAGCTAGATTATTAAAAGGAATAAATGCCTATGTTAATTTAATACCATATAATGAAACAGAAGCTTTACAATTTATTAGAAGTAACCCTTTAACAATTGCTAAGTTTTATGATATACTAAAGAAAAACAATATTACAGTTACAATTAGGCGAGAATTTGGTGGTGCTATAAGTGCTGCTTGTGGACAGCTTAGAAGTAAGAAGGAGGACATATGAAATCGTTTTATTTAACTGATGCAGGAAAAGTTAGGGATCATAATGAAGATAGTGTCTTAATAGTACATAACAGTGATAATGATACACTTATGGCTATCGCTGATGGTATGGGGGGACATAGAGCAGGAGAAGTAGCATCATCTATTGCCATTACTCATTTAGCTAAAGCATTTAATGAGAATTTTCATAATATGAGTAAGATGGACGCTGTTAATTTTTTACGAGATAGTGTTAACGAAATAAATGATAGCATTTTTAGGCATGAGAAAACTCATCCAGAAAGCAAGGGAATGGGAACTACTCTAGTAACTGCTATCATTACTAAAGATTATATTTTATTTGGAAATATTGGAGACTCATCAGGTTTTGTTATGAAAGATAATAAATTACATAAGGTAACATATGACCATACATTAGTAAATTTATTAGTATCAGCAGGCGAATTAACTAAAGAAGAAGCAAAAGATCATCCCAAGAAAAACGTATTAATGAAAGCTTTAGGAGCAAATGACCCTATTGATATAGATATATTTGATTGTGATATGGAAATAGATGGTATTCTTTTAGCAAGTGATGGCCTTACTAATATGTTAGAAGAAGAATCTATTGAAAAAGTTCTTTTAGGTGAAGGAGATATTGAAGATAAGGTAATTAAACTAATTAGAAAAGCTAACAATAGAGGAGGCACTGATAATATTTCAGTAGCATACTTAATTTTAGGAGAAGGTGAAGAATAATGGTTACAAAGGGGCAAAAAATTAATGATCGTTATGAGATAATTAAGTCAATAGGCGAAGGTGGTATGGCAAATGTCTATCTTGCATATGACACAATATTAGATAGAAATGTTGCTATTAAAGTATTAAGAGGAGACCTTGCAAATGATGAAAAATTTGTAAGACGTTTTCAACGTGAAGCCCTATCAGCTTCTAGTCTTTCTCATCCTAATATTGTCGCTATGTATGATGTAGGAGAAGATGATGGCTTATATTACATTGTTATGGAGTATGTTGAAGGCAAAACTTTAAAACAACTTCTAAAAAAACGTGGTAGCCTAACCCTATCAGAAGCAATTGATATTATGCTTCAATTAACTGATGGTATGGCTCATGCTCATGACTCATATATTGTTCATCGTGATTTAAAACCACAAAATATCATGATAGAGGATGATGGTCAAATAAAAATAACTGACTTTGGTATTGCTATGGCTTTAAATTCAACCCAATTAACCCAAACAAACTCTGTTATGGGCTCAGTACATTATCTTCCACCTGAGCAAGCTGCTGGTAAAGGAACTACTATTAAAAGTGATATTTATTCTATGGGTATTATTTTCTATGAACTATTAACAGGAGAATTACCATTCAAAGGAGATAGTGCTGTTGAAATAGCTTTAAAGCAAATGAAAGAGCCTTTACCTGATGTTCATAAATTAAATAATGATATACCTCAAAGCATTGAAAATATTATTTTAAAATCAACTGCTAAAAATCCTAAAAATAGATATGATGATGCTAAGAGCATGCATAATGACTTACTAACTGCATTAAATGATGATAGAATAAATGAAGAACCATATGTATATCCATATCCTGAAAATGAAGTCGATGAGACTACTAAAATAATGGAACCAATAAGTGATAGTAATGAAGGTATCGCTACTCCTATTACTGATGAAAAGACAAAAAAATCTAATAAATTAATAATCGCTTTATCAATTATTGCAGGAGT
>CALVKV010000050.1 GCA_944333305.1 uncultured Bacilli bacterium | reverse complement strand
CTTCTTCTTAACATTCTAAAAAATTTCATTCTTCATAGCCTCCTTTCTCAAGATGTTTAATAAGTCTACCATCTTTTAGGAGAACTACTTCTTTTTGCATTTTATTAACTATTTCTTTGTCATGAGTAGCCATGATAATGGTTGTACCACATGTTTTATTGATTTCCTCTAGGACTTTGACTATTTCCATACTACGGTCTGGGTCAAGGTTTCCTGTTGGTTCATCACAAAGTAATATTCTTGGTTCATTAACAATCGCTCTTGCTATGGCAACACGTTGTTGTTCTCCTCCTGATAATTGGTCTGGATAATTATGTATCTTAGCCTTAAGTCCTACTAACTCTAAAGCTTTTAAGACTTTTCTTCTTGTTTCCTGTTTAGTCGCACCAATTGATTCCATGGTAAAGGCAACATTTTCATAAACTGTTAGTTTAGGTAGTAACCGGTAATCCTGAAAGACTATACCTAGTTTTCTTCTTAGTTTATATACTTTACTATTTCTTAATTTTGCAACGTTAATACCACCTACATAGATTTCCCCACTAGTTGGTTTTTCTTCACGGTAAAGCATTTTGATAAAAGTACTTTTACCAGAGCCTGAACCACCTATTACAAAGACAAAAGAACCTTTCTTTATATTAAGGCTTAAGTCATAGATAGCAGTTACACCATTTTTATATTGTTTATTTACATTTTTAACTCTAATTAAATCCATTAACATCATCCTATTCATAGAACAGTATAACATATTTCGACAAGTTATGTATATAGTAAATTATTGGTATTTTGACAAATTTTAGTCAAAAAAAGCTATTAAACGTAGCTTTTCTTCAATGTGTTTTTTGTCTTATAACATATTAGCTTTATCAGTATATTCATCTAAAAAATCATCATATTCTTCGTCAAAGTAATTATCATCAAAAATTGTGTCATCATAATTATCCAAAGTGTTTATTAGATCTATTATATTTACTCTATCTGCATCATAAAACAATGCAATTTCTTGATAACTTTCTATACTTTGTATAAATTGTTGATTAAAGCTTTGAGTTAAACTTATAATCTCTTCTATAGATAATTTTGATATAAGTTTTTTTATTATTTTATTTAGTTTAGTACCAGAAGTATTATTAATACTTAAATATATTTCTTCTTTTAATTCTTTCTTTTCTTCATTACTCATTGATGAGTTTTCTATTAAATAAAATGTATGATTTAAATCTTCTTCTATACCTTCTTCATATATTAATTTGTTTTCATTCGCTTGAATATCTGATCCCATATGTGGTTCAAATGCAAATGTTTTACCCGGTATTTCTTTTCCGATGCATATATCATAAATTAATTTAGCCATTTGTGATGCTTTATTAGGTAAATTAAAGGCATCTGACTGTATTTCTCCTTTTATATAGTTAAATTTTTGATCATAAAGTCCATAACTATTAATAATAAAAGCATCTTTTCCAAGCATATGCAACACTTTTATAACAGCTTCTTGTTGGGTTAATAGTGTGGAATCATAGATAAACACTTGTAAATTTTCTAGAGTACTACTGTATTTAGAGTTATCTTTTATTTTTTCATATTGTTCTTTAGACATAAGAATTTTAGAAATTAAAACATTATTAGAAAAATATGTATCTTCTGTTCTTAATGATTCAAGAGACTCATTTTCTAATTGAGGTTCTAATTCAGAGAAAACAACATATTCTCGATCAGTAAAGTCATTCGCTTCTACATTAGTCACTAATCCGTTTATGCAAAAATGAGTTGTTGGTCTTAAATTCCTATATTTTAATTCTGTAAGTTTCTCTATTTCTTTAAATTCATTAGAAAGTGGTTCATACATTTCTCTTATTTTTTTATTTATTTCTATTCCAAGAATTGTGGATATTCCATTCATGATAACTGTTTTATTATTGTATGGTGTTTCCACAATGCAATTAGTTGGAAATCCTGTGGTTGTTCTAACAAGAACACAATCTTTTACTGAATATTTATCAACCTTTATTTCCTCATTATTTGCACTTATAGAAACAGTTATATATTTTTCGTTTGTTATATCTATTACATTTTTCATAATACACCTTCTCCTTCTTTTAATACTAAACTACTTTCCTCCGCCTACTTCATAGGCATCTGTTACGACAAAGAAAGCTTTAGGGTCAATTTCTTTGATGCCTTCTTTTAATTTAAAATAATCTCTTGTAGGTACAACTGCTAGTAATACTCTTCTTTTCTTTTGTAAGAAACCACCTTTAACATCAAATATCGTAACTGTATGATGTAATTTATTTATTAGATATTCTTTTACTTGTTCTTCTTTACTTGTTGTTATATAGAAAGCTTTATTTTTAGATATTCCTAGTATTACTTTATCTATTACAACACCGCTGATATAAATAATTATAAAAGCATATAACATCATATTAAATCCAAAGTAGACTCCACCTATTAAAACAACGATAAAGTTTATAATCATTGTGGTTTTAGCAAGAGAGATATGAAAATATTTATAGACTATTTGACTAATTATATTTAGTCCACCATTACTAAAACCTACTTTATACATAAGGCCGTTAGTTATTCCTAAAAGTATCCCTATTAAAATACTCATTAATATTAAGTCACTAGTATCTATAACAATATATCTTGCTAGAGGTTCTGTTAGAGATACAAATAAAGGATAAACTAGTGTTGCAACTAAGGAACCTCCTGTTTGGTCTAAGCCTAAAAATAGATAACTTAGTCCTAATAAAAGGGCTGAGCCTATTAAAATGACTAAAGAAGGAGAAATATCAAAGATATGATTTATAATAATGGCAACTCCATTCATTCCACCTGTTACTAGGTCTGTTGGATATAATAAAAGATTAAAAACAAGTGATGATATAAAAAGACTAAATATTAATACTCCATATCTATACCATAGTTTAGTTTTGTCTATTTTTAATATATTAGACATACTAAGCACCACCTTTTACTTCATAGGAATCCATAGCGACAAAGAAAGCATTTTTATCTATATTATGGATTCCTTCTTTTAATTTATAATATTCTCTTGTCGGAACAACACTCATTAGGACTGTTTGATTTTCACTATTATAACCACCTTTAGCTTTAAACTCTGTAACGCCATGATGTAATTCATCTATAACAAATTTTTTAACTTCTTTTTCTTTACTAGTAATAATATAAAAGGCTTTGGAATCTGATATACCTAAAACTACTTTATCAGTAAGTGTAGATATTAAATAAAGAATTATTAAAGAGCACATTAAATGGTTAAAACCGAAGACAAAAGCACCTATTACAATAATTAGGCCATCTGTAAAAAACATACTATTACCAAGACTTATTTTAAATATTTTAGAAACAATCATATTTAGAATGTCCGTGCCACCTGTTGAATAACCTGCTCTAAATATTAAACCAGCGCCTATTCCTTGTAGCACTCCTCCAAAAATGGCAATTAAAATCATTTCACTTTCTTTAAAACTTATATAAGTTGATAAGTGTTCAGTTAAGCTGACAAATACGGGAAACAAGATAGAGCCCAATATTGTCATTTTTGTCTTTTCTTTACCTAATACTAGAAATGAAAGTATTATTAGAAAGATATTAGCAATAGATATAATTGTGGAAGGATTAAGTCCAAAGAAATACTTTAGTATTAATGAGAAACCGCTGACTCCTCCAGCTACTAAATTATTAGGGGACATAAAAAGATTAAAGGCTAGAGCTACTAAAAAGCAACCTATGATAAATTCAATTAATTCTTTAATTTTTATCTTATGCTTTATCGCTTCTTTCATTTAGTCCTCCTTTTAGACTACTTTCAATAAACTCATCTATCTCTCCATCTAATACTCCTTTAGTGTCACTTATTTCATAACCTGTCCGATGGTCTTTAACTAAAGAATAAGGATGTAAAATATAACTTCTTATTTGACTACCGAAGTCTATATTAGATTGAATACCTTTTTCTTTAGCAAGCTCTTGTTCTTTTTTTTGTTCCTCTAATACATATAACTTACTTTTTAAGACTTGCAAAGCTGTTTCTTTGTTCTGAATCTGACTTCTTTCATTTTGACAAGTTACAACTATTTTAGTAGGTAAGTGTGTAATACGAACAGCACTATCAGTAGTATTTACTCCTTGGCCACCTGCACCTGTTGATCTATAAACATCTATTTTTAAATCTTTTTCATTTATATCTATTTTTATATCTTTAGATATTTCTGGAGTAACATCTATACTTGCAAAGGATGTATGACGACGATTAGATGAATCAAATGGTGATAATCTAACTAGACGATGAACTCCTTTTTCATTTTTTAAATAGCCATAGGCATATTCTCCTTTTACTTTAAAAGAGACACTTTTAATTCCTGCTTCTTCTCCAGGCTGATAGTCAAGTAGTTCTATTTTAAAGTTCTTCTTCTCACAATATCTTGTATACATCCTATAAAGCATATTAGCCCAGTCACAAGACTCAGTTCCACCTGCTCCTGGATGTATTTCAATAATACAATTATTTTTATCATATGGTTTATTAAAGAGTAGATAAATACTTAAATTTTTTAATTCTTCTTTAATAGTTTTATTATCAGCTTCTAGAGTTTGTAATAAATCTTTATCATTTTCTTCATCTAACATTTCTAAAAGTTCTACAGAGTCTAATATCTTTTTCTTTAAATCTATTAAATTAGATGTACTTTCTTTTAGACTCTTTAATTCACTAATTACAGTTTCAGCTTTACTTGTATCATTCCAAAAACCTTCTTTAGTTGTTTCTTTTTCTAGATTCTCTTGTTCTTTTAGTTTATTATCAGTGTCAAAGTGACCTCCATAAACTTAGTATTTCTTCTTTTTCGTTTGTTAATTCTTTTAATAATTCACTTTTATTCATTTTTATCACTCTTTCTATTAGTATTATACAAGATATTTATTTTTATAACAAAATATTTTTTGTATATTTTAAAGAAACTTGCATATAGTATTAATGAGGAAGGTTCACTATTAAGTGTGAAGATCCTCTAAATATAGATTTAGGAGCCATAATAGGCTCCTTTTTTATTAATAAAATGAGTTTTTTATCAATGTTCTTTAACTTTTTATTAAAATTAGAAAATCATATAAGCAAGCTTGTTAGTTTTCTCCATTTGCTCATTAATACAAATTAGTTAGTAAGGAAAAATTATTTTCTTTCATATTTAAAACTATAATAGATTACAATTTTACTTTTTAACTTTTTTTAACGTTTTCCCTGTAATCTTATCTGTAGCAAAAAGTAGAGTATCTCTTGCAACTGGATTTGGTAGTTGCATTATTTCTTGCTTAATAAAGGTGATGTTAGACTTCAATTCATCAATAGTAGAACCAATTAAATTGTTTTCTATAATATAATCAACAATATCTTGGTCTGTTTGATAATCAAACATTTCCTCTGGAACTTTTGCCAATATAATATTTTTTCGATTCTGCTTTAAATCACTATAAACTCCACCTTTATTTTCCATTTGATTCGACTCTGAAACAAAATTTTCAACATCATTAAATCCTTGAAAAGTTTTTCCAATAAAATTTCCAATATTCTGTAATGTAAAATACGTACTATCTTTTATTTTACCAGACTTGTTTCCTAACGTATAACCAATTAGTAAAGAATTTCTTAGTATCGTGGTACTTTGCAAATCATTAATTCTATAAGCATCTGATAATAATACTTTCCGATTAGTTCTATCTAAATCTTCAATAAAACCGTTACCCATATCCATAATAATTTGTTTATACAAATTCAATAACTCTTTTTGCTTTTCTAACGGAAATTGATGAATACTTTCAAGAAATATATTATTCGATAATCCTAATAACCTTTTGGTAAGCTCGATTATCATTCTTTCATCATACATCGTATGAAATGTAGGGTGCCCCCGTCTCATTAAATCTTCATCAAAATAATCATCCAATATCAATGACATTTTATGAATCATCTCAATAGATACACCACTAGATACTAAACTTGTTTTATCAACTTTTCCTGAACTACACAAACTTCCTAGAAATAAGAGTAAAGGTCTAATTCGCCTAGCATCTCCTTGCATCGCCACTTGATAAGCTTGTTGCTTTTCTTCATCTGAAACAAAATAATTGTCCACATTTTCCATACGTGATTCTATATTATCAACAAAACTAGTTTCATATTCTCTTAAGTCACTTATAGAATTATCTGTGATATCTCTAACTTTTTTATTTGAACTACAAATAACCTTTTCAAGATTCTTCAGATATAATTTGGATTTTGATATTCCTAACATGACATTCAAAACATTCATAACCTTAACTCCCTTATTTTTATTAGTTCTTTTTTGTTTTATTTTATCTAAAGCTTGGCTCCCTAAACTAACGCTACCTAATATTGCCATTCCAACAGTTAAGAAATGAGATAAAGAACTAGAAATCTTAAAATTATTTAAATATAAAAATGATAAACCTGTGATTCCAGTAAATAATCGACTAAAAAACAACCCTTGGACCGTTCTTTCATTTTTTTCTTTTGCCTTTGCTAAATTAATAGCCCCTGCTCCTAGTAATATCGAATTATAACCGAAAAGAACAGCAGCATAATAAATTGAAATTTTACCTGATATTAATAAACCTAATAAGCAAAGACCAATTCCAAGTTTATCAATAACTGTATCGGTAATTCTAAATTTTAATTTCTCCTTTTCATCATTATGCTTCCTAGAAATCTCCCCATCAAACTTATCAGAAAACATAATAATAGCTGAAAAAAATAGCTGCGATGCAAAAGAAAGAGGCAAAATATTAAAAGTAGATAAAATCATTGGCAAAAAAGACAAGCCTCTAATACCGGCAAATAAATATGGTATCTTTTTTTTATTTTTAATTAACATAAACCCACCTAGATTGATTATACCATATTATCATTCAATAGTACATTATGTTTATTTTTTTATAAAAAGATAAATTTCCTGTATTAGAAAAATTATAACTTTTAAATACTAAGTCCTTGGATTGATGAAGAAAGTTTTATGTAAGTAGATATAGGAACTAGATGATTCCTTTTTATTTTTTTAGTTTTCGTAATTTTTTATTATAGAGATATTCCTCAATATGTATTTGATGATAATTAGGATTATATTCACTTAAACTATTATACATATTCATAAAAGCAAGGTTATATGGCTCATATCTACTCCCACTATTTCTAAATCTTATGGCATAAGTAGGAAAACCAAAATCTTCTTTTCCTTGATGAAATGTTATTATATATTTATCTTCTTGATATTTTATTTCTAACATACTTGCTTCTTCTAGTGGAGCATCATCTGAATACCATTTAATTATACCGTTTTGAAAAAGATTTTTATAAGAATACTGTGCACTTGGTGAATCATTTATAAGTTTGGATGAAGCAAAGGCTGTAGAAGAATTTTCATCTTTAGATTGATAGGGTTTTTGTTCTTTAATATTTTTATAAAGTTCATCAAGCTTTTGATAAATAAAATAGTTCTCTTTGCTAATAGTAAAAGTTTTTGCTAAAGGCCAATCTTTATAATTTTCTTCTGGCCAGTAATACCAATATAAATCAAGATTTCCTCCAAACATTATATCAAAACTTCCATTTTCGGTTGTTATTTTAAATCTATCATAACCTTCTACATCTTTTGTCTTCTTAATTTCAACCATATTTGCCTCCTGTTTTTATGTTGGTATAACAATTTATTTTCTTAGTATTAATTCGATTAGCTTTTTAGCACTATAGTTAGGAATAGTTTTACTTAATGTAACTATACCTACTTCTCTTTTAGGAACTTTAGGGGGAACTTTAATTTCATAAAGTCTTTTTTCTTTTAAGTCATCTTCTATAAACTCTTTAGTGGCATAACCAATACCAAAGCCTGCTTTAACAAAATCAAGAACTAAACTATTACTTACTATTTCATTTGGAATATTAGTAGAAATATTGTTGTTTTTTAAATATTTATTTAAAAATAATCTTGTATTACTAGGCTCTTTTTGAGTAATTAAGGGATAGTTAAATAAATCTTCTAATTTTATACTTCCTTTAGTCTTATTATAATACTCTTTATTACCAACAAAAATATCATGTACTTCATGAATAGGAATAATTTTTAAATCTTTAGATTCTTCCATAGGAAGATTTACAACTAATAAATCTAAATTCCCATTTCTTAAAGCAGTTACTAGATTAGAAGTTAAATCATTTGTTATCTTAATATCTACTTTAGAATATTTTAGATGAAACTTTTCAAGATATGGCATAACTATATTTCTAGTTATAGTAGTACTGGCACCTATTCTAATAGAGCCACTATCTAAATTAAGATAATTTAAAAAGGCATTTTCTCCATTTTTAAAATTCTCTACTCCTTTTTTGATGTAATTAAATAGAATTTTACCTTCCTCTGTTAAAACTATACCTTTCTTTGTTCTAATTAAGAGTTTACCACCAAGTTTTTCTTCTAAGTTCTTAATTGACTGAGTAACAGCAGGTTGGGATATATACATAGACTCACTCGCTTTAGAAATGCTTCCATTTATAACTACTTCATAAAATACTTTATATAATTCATAATTAATATTCATATAATTTCTCCTTATATTTAGTATAAATAATATATATTATACTTATATCATGTTTTTAAGTATAATGCAATTAAGGAGGAAGGAATATGAATAATAAAAATATAATTGTAACTAGTGGCCCTACTAATGAGAGGATAGATGCTGTTATGAAAATTACTAATATGTCGACTGGTGCTTTAGGGGCAATGGTTGCTGATGAATTGTTAAAGGAAGAAGGGTTAGGTAAACTATACTATATATCGCCTAAACTTGCTTATAAGCCAACAACTAAAAGTGAAAAGCTTGAACTTGTCCAGATTGAATCTGCTTTAGATTTGCTTAAAGCTTTAAAAGATATTATTACTAATAATGATATTTGTGGCGTAGTTCATTCTGCTGCTGTCGGGGACTATTATGGAGAATATGCTATTACTGGGGAACAACTTGCTTCTTTAATTGTTAAAAATATATATAATAAGAAATTAAATAAGGATATGTTAGAAAAAACTATCTTAGATGTTATAAAAAATCCTAGTATTGTTACTGATAATAATCATAAGATATCTTCATATCAAGATAATTTAATGGTTAAATTAGGGCTTACTCCTAAAGTTATTAGTAGTATTAAAAAGTGTAATCCCAATATAAAATTAATTGGCTTTAAATTACTTGATAGTGTTTGTAAAAAGGAATTAATTAAGGTTGCAGATAATTTAAGAGAAAAAAATAATGCAGATTACATCGTTGCGAATGATTTATCTAAAGTTGGTAATGGGAAGCATTATGCTACTATAATTAATGAAGATGGTATTTATAAAGAATGTGAAACTAAAAATGATATTGCTAAAACTCTTAGAAAAATATTATTTAAATAGTAAAAGACTCCTAAAACGAGTCTTTTATATGTTCTTAAAATAATCAACTATTTCAGATACTTTAACTGTATCAGTAGTATTATCTTTTGTATTTTCTATACAATAGTTTTCTCCATCAAATTTATTTCCTAATATAATCATTTTAGGAGTACCTAGTACATATACATCATTAATTCTATTACCAATTGTTAGGTTTTCTCTATC
>CALVKV010000049.1 GCA_944333305.1 uncultured Bacilli bacterium | reverse complement strand
AAAATCAATTTCTCATATGTAAAATTTTTATTGAAAATAAATTTTTTTTAATGTAAAATTTTCTCTGAAAAATCACACTTTTCTAAAATAACTTCTACTTCTGTTAACCTTAAAGCTTCTTTTACTTTACACCTAATATTTGAAAGTAATAAAATCACATCATTATTATTCATAAATATCACCACTAAAAGCATAATAACTTTTCTTAAAAGCATCAACAAATTCGACAAAAGAAGAATTTCTTTGACAATATAATTAATAGTAGTATAATAATAAGCAAATTTTGGGAGGAAAATATGAATTTAACAGAAGAATTAAAAAATAGTATAGAAGAATTTCTAGCAGATGAAGAAGTAATGAGTTTCTTTGAAATTAAAGGATATAAACCAATAATTGGAAATGATAATACTGTATATTTAAAAAATACAAAAAAGAAAACTTTGGAAATTATGGAAGTAAAAGGTGATCCTAATAATAAAGGACGCATTAGATTTAAAGGAAGTACATGGGCTTTCAGTATCAATCGTAATAACAAAGGAAAATTCTACTTAGATCATTTATTAATTGGCAATGTTAAGGAAGAAGAGTTTGATTTTATATTTAGACATAAAAAAACCAAAGACGGTGATAACGTAATAGTAAAATTAATAGATCAAAATAAAATTAAACACATTTATATTATTAAAGATAATAGTATTATTATAAAAAGGATAAACAAAGCTCCTACTATAAAATATGAAAGACCTAATTTTGATTTTAAATCACAACTTGATATTGATACTGAAGATACAGTAGAAACTTTTATATTTTTAAGAAGTGAAATAGGCAATCCTATACTATTAAATAAAAATAAAAATGAAGTTAATTTAACTTTAAGAGAATTTTTAATTTTAGAAGCAACATATCCATCTATAACAAATTATATTGCTAGAATAATTCCATTTATAAACAGCTGTATTAGCGAATGTAATAATGTAAGAAAACAAGATATTGAAGTAAAAGAATATGAAATAAGAAGAAAAATCGCAACAATAAATGATGAAAACGCTAGCTCGTTTGATCAAACACCTGCAACTGCTAGTGATGGACTTGAACCAGTAGAACCAACAAAAAAATACACACTAAAGTAGAAATGGAAGAAATAAGTTTCATTTAATTGAAGATAAATTTAAAAGACAATAATATTACATTTTAGAAATAACTATAGATATTTCTAATCATTTATAGTATAATTACTAATAGGTGATAAAGATGAATTATCCTACTGGGATAAAAAAAAGCCATAATCAAATCATCAATTATTCACATCGAGGAATGACTTTAGAAGATGATATTAATGAAACAAACAATTATTATAGAGATAAAGATCTTGCATATATATATAAAAAGCCTACACCTATAAAAGTTACAAAAGTTGATTTTAGAAAAGATAGAACCTCTACTATTAAAGAAGCATTCTATATGGAACCATCAACTACTGACTATAATGGTATATATAAAGGCTATTATATTGACTTTGAAGCGAAAGAAACAAAAAATAAAACTTCATTCCCATTAGCAAATATTCATAAACACCAGTTAAAGCATTTAGAAAATATTACAAAACACGGGGGAATCGGCTTTATAATTGCACGCTTTAGTGTACTTAATAAAACATATTTGTTAAAAGCAGAGGACCTTTTTTCTTTTACCAAAGATAATGATAGAAAATCAATTCCTCTAACTTTTTTTGAAAGTAAAGGTTATCTCATAAAAGAAAAATATCGTCCTAGACTTGACTACTTAAACGTAGTAGATGATTTTTTGGAGGTAAAAAATGGCTAAAACAAGAACTAATAAAAATAGAAGAGCTAAAAATACAAACAAAACAAGAAGTCCTAAAACAAAACAAGAAAAGAAACTATTCTTAATATTTGCGGTTATGTTTATCATTTTAATGATTGTAGGATATTTTATTCTAGGATTATTATTTACAGCTTTAATGGGAATAGGAATACTAATTATTGTAGGTATTGCTAAACTAGTAGATAGTGTTAAAAACAAACCTAAACAGAAAAAAATAGTTAATACAGTTTTAATTATTGTACTATCACTTGGTATATTAGTAATGCTAGCAGGTATTGTCTTTATGATTTATATTGCAATATCATCTAATCCTAAATTTGATGCTGAAAAACTAGATAGTAGTGAACCAACTATTTTATATGATGCAAATGGTGAAGAATTTGCCAAACTAGGTAGTGAAATGCGTGATAAAGTAACTTATGATGAATTACCAGAAGTACTAGTAGATGCTATAATCGCTACAGAAGATTCAAGATTCTTTCAACATAATGGTTTTGATGCCCCAAGATTTTTAAGAGCATCAATTGGTCAAGTATTTGGTAACTCTGATGCCGGTGGTGCTTCTACTCTATCAATGCAAGTTGTTAAAAATAGTTTAACATCTAGTATCGCTACAGGACTTGATGGAGTTATCAGAAAATTTCAAGACATTTATTTATCAATATTTAAACTAGAAAAAAATTATACAAAAGAACAAATTATAGAGTTTTATGTTAATAACCATAACTTAGGTGGTAATGTTTATGGTGTTAGTCAAGCTGCTAGAGTTTACTTTAATAAAGACGTACAAGATTTAAACTTAGCAGAAGCCAGTATTATAGCAGGAATGTTCCAAGCCCCTAATGCTTATCGACCAGTAGAAGAAGAAAATTTGGAAGCTGTTACTAAAAGACGTGATACTGTTTTATATTTAATGGAACGTCATGGATATATTACTGAAGAAGAAAGAGACTTAGCTAGTTCGATTAGTGTTGAAAGTTTAGTTAACTACAATGCTGAAGCAGATACAAGTGGAAATAGTGAATATCAAGGATATATTGATACAGTTGTTGCAGAAGTACAAGAAAAAGTAGGAAAAAACCCATATACAACACCAATGAAAATATATACTAATCTAGATACTGAAAAACAAGATGGACTAAATAGAGTAATGAATGGAGAAAGTTACAGTTGGATTAATGATGTAATTCAAAGCGGAGTAGCTGTCCTAGATAGTGAAACAGGAAAAATACTAGCAATTGGTGCAGGTAGAAATAAAACTGGAGTTAATCAATTCAACTATGCTACAGATATGGTAAGACAACCTGGTTCAACCGCTAAACCATTATTTGATTATGGACCACTAATTGAATATAATAATGCTTCTACATTTGGATATAATGATGGTAATGATAATTACAAAATGTTTGTAGATGAACCTTACTCATATAGCACAGGTCAAGAAATAAATAACTGGGATGGTAAATTTATGGGTAATATGACAACAAGAAGAGCATTATCATTATCAAGAAATATTCCAGCATTAAAGGCATTCCAACAAGTAGATAATTCTAAAATATTAGAGTTCGTTCAAAAATTAGGTATAGAACCAGAAATAGATAACGGAAAAATACATGAAGCTCATGCTTTAGGAGCATTCGACGGTGTAAATCCTTTACAAATGGCTGCTGCATACTCTGCTTTCTCTAATGGAGGATATTACAATGAACCATACTCCGTTAATAAAATAATTATTACTAATACAGGTGAAGAATATACCCATGAAAGTGAAAAAACTAAAGCTATGGAAGATTCAACTGCATACATGATTACAAGTGTGTTAGATGACACTAGTATAACTGGTGGTGGTGCTATGGAGAATGTTGCTATGAAAACTGGTACTACTAACTTTGATGAAAACTACCGTAAAAAATTAGGTATGGCTGATGATGCAATTAGAGACTCTTGGGTTGTAGGATATACAACAAAAACAACAATAGCTATGTGGTATGGATATAAAGATACCAACGCTGAATCTGTTGCTCAAGGTTACTACTGTCACAACCTAGCTGGAACTGTTCAACGTGATAGATTATTTACAGCAATTGCTAATGAAGTCTTTGAAGAAGATAAAGAAGAATTTACAATGCCAGACAGTGTTGTTAGAGTACCTTTAGTATCAGGTAGCTCTACAGCAAAAATTGTTGGTACAGGTTATTCTGGTAGTATTCTTTATGAATACTTCAAAAAAGACCATGAACCAACAGGTAATGCTGAAACAAGTAATTTAGCAACACCTACAGGTTTAACTGCAACATATTCTAATGGTAGTGTTAAACTATCATGGAATGCTGTTAATCCAGGTAATACAGATTCATCTTATGGTGACTTTGGATATAATGTTTACTTTAATAATACACTACTAGGATTTACTACTAACACAAGTTATACTGTAAATAATCCAAGTAATCCTTATGGTACTTATAGAGTAGTTGCAACCTTCCAAAAATATGATGGCTTAAATAGTGATGCTGCTACTTACACCTTAGAAAAACAAAGTGCTAATCTAAGAATAACAGCAAGTACTATTAATGTACCGACATTTAATATCAGTGACATAACAAAATATGTAACCGTTTATAATGGCTCAACAGATGTAACGAGCGAAACAAGTAATTGGACATTATCAAGCATATCAGGGCCAGTTACAAGTACATCTGTCTCCACCCTAACAGAAGCTGGAACTTACACCTTAAGATATAGATTTACTTATGATGGAGAAACTAAAGAAACAGGAAGTATTACTGTTAATGTTACAGGAACCGGAGGAGATATAGTTGGTGGTGGTGGTACTCCAGAAACCCCTACTAATCCTGAATCTGGAACTTAAAAAGAAGCTAAATCACTAGCTTCTTTTCTTATACTTACAAATACTATTTAACTTACACCCATCACAATTAGGACTAACCGCTTTACAATGATACCTTCCAAATAAAACTAATTGTAAATGCCTTTTAGCCCAAACATCACGTTTAAATGCTCTTTTTAACTTTTCTTCTACTTCTCTTACATTATCTTTATCTTTAGCAAGTCCTAACCTTTTAGAAACTCTTTCTACATGAGTATCTACAGCAATAGCAGGTATATTATAAAACTCTCCTAAAAATACGTTGACAGTCTTTCTACCTACTCCAGGCATCGCTTCTAAATCTTTTCTTCTAATAGGTACCTTATTATCATAATCTGAAAATAAAATTCTTGCAATTTCTTTAACATAAGACGCTTTCTTTCTAAAAGATCCTAAAGGTCGTAATATACTTTCAATATCATAAATATCAGCATTCATTAATTTCTCTAAAGTATCATATTTCGAAAAAAGAAAAGGCGTAACACTATTAACTCTTTTATCAGTAGTTTGGGCACTAAGTACAATAGCAATTAAGAGTTCATAATCTTTACTATAATTAAGCTCACACTTAGGATCAGGAAATAACTCATCCAAATAATCTTCTATCATTACTACTTTATTCATCATCATCAAACCAATCATAATCAAAGACCTCTACTGGCTCTTTAACTTCTTTATTTTTACTATTTAAAAAATGCTTAACATCATCACTAGTTTTTATCCCCAATTTACTCCATTCATATAAAATTTTATCAATATATCTAATACTAGAAACACCATTTAATACTGCTTCCTTAACCGCCTCTATAATAACTCCATTATCAAAAGTAGTAGCCCAAGCTTTAATAAACTCTAATTCACTAGGATTAAGGGTTCTTCCAAATTCTTTTTCAATCATCGAAAAAATACTATCATCAATAGTCACTTCATTATCTTTAATAACTTCTTCACTAATAATAGAAGCCATCTTTTCATAAAACAAAGATATATCTACTTTTTCTTCTAAAGTACCCTTATCATTCTTAAAAGTATCAATAATAAGTAATTTTTTATCAGTAAGAGAAGAAATGAAACCTAAAATAGCTTTAATACTAATACCTAACTCTTCTTCCATACTTTTAGGATCAAAAACAAAAGTATTACCTTTATCTTTTAAATACATTAAAAATATAAACTCTTCTAAAGTAATATTTAATTTTTTGTATTCTTTAAAAAACAAAAGAGGTACAGTTATACTCTTATTTTCTAATAACTTAACTAGCTGCTTCTGCTTCATTACTATCCTCCTCACTAAGATTAATATTAGTATATAACATTCTAGCAAACTCTAGCAACTTACTTTTATCATTAATAACTTCTAAATTTAAAATAGCTTTCTCAATTTTTTTCCATAATTCACTTATTATAGGGCCATCATCTATTTGTAAATAATCTAACAAATCATAAGTATCAATTAAAATATCACTACGCTTATGAATAGGCATCTCATTATAAACATCCATTATCTGCTTCTTATCTATTCCTAACAACTCGCCTGCAACAGTACAAGGATATAAGTCATAATAATAAAGAGTTTCAAAAGAAAGAGGATTATTTTTTATAGAGCATCTTATATCCTTCATTAACTTTAATTCATTTCTTGTAAAAGGATAAATATCATCAACCTCTAAAACAGTCCATACTCCAATTACTTGACTACATGGTCTTACTTTATTTATATTAATTAAATTCAAAACATCTATTAAACCTAGTTCCTTAATTAAGGAAAGCCCCTTTTCTATATTAGGACTACTAAAAACTTTATCTAACTCTTCTTTCTTTCTATTAATAGATAAATCCTTAAGTAAATATTTAGATTGCTTTATCGCTTCTTTTACTTCTAACGAAAGATCAAAATCTAAAGTTGTTGCAAATCTAATCGCTCTTAATATTCTAAGAGAATCTATTTTAAAAGAATCTAAAGGTGAAATAACTGTCTTTATTATTTTATTATCTATATCACTTTTAGCATTCAATAAATCAATTATCTTACCTGATTTATCCATACATATAGTATTAACAGTAAAATCCCTTCTCTTTATATCAACTTTCAAATCATCAACATAATTAACTACATCAGGATGTCTATTATCTAAATAACTTTCTTCACTTCTATAAGTAGTTATTTCAAATCTAATGCCATTTAAATATACAGTAACAGATCCATACAAAGCATTATCAAAGTTAGCACTAGGAAATATTTTAATTAAATCTTTAGGTCTAGCATTAGTAGTAATATCAACATCATTAGATTTTTTACCCATTAAATAATCACGAACAAAACCTCCTACAATATAAGCTTCATAAGAGTTATCTTCAATTAATTTTAAAATATTTAAAGCTGTATTTAGCATTATTTATATCACCATATATATTTTATCATTTAATTAATTTTTTTAAAAGTAATCGCTACAACTCCCCACTCTTTTTGTTCATCTAATGTATAAAATCTGTCCATTTCTTTTAACCACTGATCTTTAGTATAATCAGCTTTATAAATTCTTTCCATCTCATAATTACATACCAATGATTCAAAAGTATCATAATAATCTAAAGCAATAACTTTCGCTCTAATCTCTTCATCTTCATTAGGCCTTTTAAGAAAGATTAAAGTATCACCAACTTTTAACCTTCTTCTTTTGGCATCATTTACTCTAACTTCAATATCCTTTTTTCCTTCTTTAACTATTTTAAATACATCATCATCTAAATGTACTATCATTTCCACAATAACATCCCCCACAATCCTAAAGATATAATATTAATAAGGTAAAACTTTAATTTTAAGGTTTTGTGTCTAAATAAAAGCATTCCAAATAAGGAACCTAAGGCACCACCTAATATACTAAATAAATATAGAAGTTTTTCACTAATCCTATAGTAATGTTTAACAGCTAGAAACTTATCTATTCCATAGAAAACAAAAGTAATAATATTAATAATAATTAAATAATTTAACATAAAGAAAAAAAGCCATCTCTGGCTTAATTCTTAATTTTAGTTTACTGCGTCTTTAAGAGCAGATCCTGCTTTAAATGAAACAGCATTTCTAGCTTCAATTTTAACAGTTTCACCAGTTCTAGGATTACGTCCTTCACGTGCAGCTCTTTTAGAAATACCAAATGTACCAAATCCAACTAATGTAATTTTATCTCCATTAGCTAAGGCTTCAGTAATAGCTTCAAAAGTTGCATCAATAGCACGAGTTGCATCAGCTTTAGTTAAACCAGCTTTTTCTGCAACAGCTTCAACTAATTCTACTTTTTTCATTTAATAAAACCTCCTATTAATTTAAGCATATCTTGCTTACATAATAAGAATAGCATGAAAGCCTTTCTAAATCAATGTTTTTTACCATTTTTTACACTTAATTATTTGGGATCTGTAACACTTGACCAATTGAAAGTAAATTAGATGTTAAATTATTTAAAGTTTTAATAGCATCCACCGTTGTATTATATCTATTAGCAATACTCCATAAACTATCACCTGAGGCCACTGTATATGTAATTGTATTATTATTAGAACCACCACTAGGAGGAATAATAAGTACTTGACCTATAGATAATAAGTTAGATGTCAAACTATTAGCATTTTTTAAATCATTGACAGTAACCCCAAATTTATTGGCAATACTCCAAAGACTATCTCCAGACTGAACTGTATATGTAGTAGGTACTGTTTCGCTACCTTCATTATCTTCTAAATCTTCATCCGCACTAATACCTGGTATTATCAAAGATTGCCCAACGCTCAATGTATCACTTGTAAGATCATTAGCATCTCTAATTTCTTGGACAGTAACACCAAAACGACTAGCAATATTCCATAGTGTGTCTCCACGTTCTACTGTATAGTAAAATACTGCTCCATTATTATCACTATCTTCATTACCATCACTTACACCAGGTATAGTTAATACTTGTCCTACACTTAAAACATCACTAGTTAAATTATTAGCATCTCTTAACTGTTGTACTGTTACCCCAAAACGATTAGCAATACTCCACAAACTATCACCACGTACTACTGTATAAGTAGTAGAAGGTCCTGTTCCATTATTACCTTCGTTACCATTACTAACACCTGGAATTATTAGTACCTGACCTATACTTAAAGTATCACTCGTAAGATTGTTAGCTTGTCTTAAAGCATTTACACTTATTCCATAGCGACTTGCTATACTCCATAAACTATCTCCTCTTTGCACAGTATAAGTAACATTACCACTAGGAGGAACATTTTCATTACCCTCATTATTTCCCGGTATTCTTAAGATTTGGCCAATACTTAAAGTATCACTTGTTAAGTTATTAGCATCTCTTAACGCTTGTACTGTTACTCCAAATCTCCTAGCAATACTATAAAGACTATCACCACTAACTACCGTATAAAAGTTAGCACCACTACCCTCAGGAGGAATATATGGAACTCCAGCATACTCTGCTATCGCTCTAACAACTGCTTCTACATAGTTTAATAAATCATTTTGTAATTTAACTCTATCATTCGCATTATCAATAAAACCATATTCAACTAACAAAGACTGCATAGGAGATGTTTCTCTAATAATATAATAATAATCTTTTGAAGGATCTTCAGGTAATCTTCTTTGATAATACTTACGCATAATTTGTCCTTCACTACCTATTTCTTCTAAAATAGACTGTGCTAAAGTAGAATTATTACGTAAAGCATAAATAACTTCAGCACCTTCTCCACCTCCAGCATTTATATGATTAGAAATAAGTATAGCATTACTACTACCTCCAAAAGCTTCATTAGCACGTCTAAGTCTCTCTTCTCTACTTAAGTTTTCATCATAATCTCTAGTTAAGACAGCAGGTATTCCTAATTCTTGTAATCTTTCATACATATATAAAGAAGCTTCTAATGTAAAGTCTTTCTCTTGTAAACCAGAAGAAACAGCACCAGGATCAGCACCACCATGTCCAGCATCAACCACAACACCTGTTACTCTTCGCTCATTCATAATATTCACCTCTACATTAAAATATGTAAAAAGGCCTATTTTGCTACT